>JBGTKH010000359.1:0-11850 GCA_041744735.1 Pirellulaceae bacterium
GGCATCCCAAAGGATAACGGTTTCGTCTTCACCGGCGGAGGCCAGCGTCTTACCATCGGGACTAAAGGCGATACACCACACAGCATCTGTATGTCGGTCCATCACCTGCCCGTCATTTTGTAGGGCTGAACCGGCGGAATGGCGCTGTCGGGAGGGCATTGCCATGCCAACTGCTTCACCGCCGGGACGAGCGGCTTGTTGATTTAGTAACCCGAAGCGTAAGCGAGGGCGTCCTTTCCTCCCTCGCTTACGCTTCGGGTTATGATTTACGCCATACGTTGCTTCGACGCCGACTAAATAAACAAGCCGCCAGCCCGGCGGGGTCGGCAATTCCGTTGCCGTCAGCGTGTTGGGGGCGATTTCCTTCGCTGGCGCTTCGGCTTGTGTGAGCGGGGCGTCGCGGGATGGCTTAAATCGACTCGACGTGAATCCCGCGGCGGACGCGTTCTTTGCGGCGGGCGGAGTCGATTAAATTGGCCACTCGTTTCACATCGTCGATGCCGCGCAGCAGGAGTACTGGGTGCGACGTGTCGCTGGAGTTGATCTTGATCGTGCCGACGCCCAACATGCGTTCGACCAGGCCTTGCTCGAACGTGATGTCGTCCATGTCGATCACTTCGATGCGGTCCGTGGTGCGTTTTAGGATTCCCTCTTGGTGAATGAACCGTTGCGACGTCAGCTCGTAATGCATGCTCCACTTTCGATACAGCAGAGTCAGGCCGAGCAATAGCCAGAGCAGCACAATCACAACCAGAGCGATCGGCAAACCGAGCGGCGGCAGCAGGATGCCTCCCACGAGCACGGCAATACTCAGCAGAGTGCCGCCGAGCCAACTGCCCAACATCGCTTTCGCCGAGAAGCCGCCCTGCCAGATGGCATCCTCGACGTCGCCGTTTCCCTGATCGCGCGGTTGGAACGCGCGGCGCGCGGCGCTCGTTGCGGTCACCGGATCGGGTTTTGCCGCCGCCGAGTTGGATGCGGGTTGGTTTTCCGGCAGCGTGTCGGCCGCGTTGGGATCGGCATCCATTCGCTCGCCGCAACGATGACAGAAGACTCCTCCCTCGGAAACGTCGACACCACACGCTTTGCATTTCATGACAGCTACTTCCCGTGTGAATACTGAAGTTCGGTCAATTCCAGCGGCGGTATTATAGCCGGTAGGGAACGGGGGACACGGGGTCGGGAGTCTTTTTCAATTTTGGCGAAATCCCATTTGGCAATCGTTGGAACGGAAATCGCCAGAATTGAAAAAGACTCCCGACCCCCTTCGCCGCAGCGGACGCGGTTATTGTATAGTTACAGCATGCGTTGCCCGTTTTGCCGAACCGATAACGACCGCGTGATTGATTCGCGTGCCAGCCAGGATGGATTCGCCATCCGCCGGCGGCGTGAATGTTTGGCATGCAAGCGGCGGTACACAACTTATGAGCAGATCGAGGAATTTGTGCTCAAGGTCGTGAAGAAGGACGGCGTGCGCGAGCCGTTCGAGCGGGAGAAAATCCGCCGCGGATTAGCCAAGGCCTGCTGGAAGCGGCCGGTCAGCGACGAACAAATTGAAGAGTTGATTCAGGCGGTCGAGCGTGAAGTTTACGCCGGCTTTGAATCCGAGGTGGACAGCCATCACATCGGCGAGCTGGTGATGGAATTCCTGGGTCGACTGGATCAAGTAGCTTACGTCCGGTTTGCCAGCGTCTATCGCGAGTTCAAAGACGTGCGAGATTTTGTTGACGAGCTGCAGCCGATGCTGCGGCAAACGAAACGTCCGCCGAAGCCGTAGCGGAAGTCGTGAGACTTCGGTCCTGTGCCTGCGTTGCGTGCATCCGAACTCTCACGAGTTCGGCTACGTTGACAATGCGCGAATTGAGATTCGAAGCGCCTTATCACTGCGCGCGGCTGACAACGAATTCGGTCAGCGAACACAGCACCTGTTGGGCAGGCCCCGGTTCCAGCACGTCAATCGCGTCGCGAGCTTGTTCGGCGTAGCCGCGGGCTTTGTCTCGTGCATAGCTGATGGCATCGAAGCGCTGGAACCAGCCGGATAGTGCTTCGCGGCGATGATTGGTCTCTGCGTGCAGGATTCCCAGCACTTCGCGCCGCTCATGTTCGTCGGCCAGTTGCAGCACGCGAATTAGCGGCAGCGTCGGTTTCTGCTGGTCCAAGTCCGTTCCTAACGACTTGCCCGTCGCGGCTTCGTCACCCAACACGTCCAGCAGATCGTCGGCGATTTGAAACGCGATGCCCAGTTCGCGGCCGAAGTTGGCCAGCCGCTCGACGACATCCGGCGAGGCGCCGGCGTAATGAGCACCCAGCCGGCAGCAGCACGAGCACAACTCGGCCGTCTTGGCTTCAATGATTTGCAGATACTCATCCTCGCTGAGCGAAAAATTGCCGCGGCTGCCGATTTGCCGCAGTTCGCCCTCGCAGACGATGTTGGTCGCGCGGCCGATCAAGCGGCAGGCCAACGTGCTTTCGAGCGTGCTGGCCAGATAGAAAGCGTGAGTGAATAGATAGTCGCCCAGTAGCACGCTGGCTTCGTTGTCCCAGCGCGCGTTGACCGTCGCCAAGTGCCTCCTCATATCCGCTTCGTCTAGCACGTCGTCGTGCACTAACGTGGCCGTGTGAATCATCTCGACCACCGCCGCCAATACCGAGTGATCGGGGCAGACATCGCCCGTGGCCTGGGCGGAGAGAAGCAACAACGCCGGCCGTAGTCGTTTGCCGCCCAACAGACAGCCGTATCGCACCAGTTCGTCCACAAACGGGTAGCGGCTGCGCAATTCGCTTCGCAGAATCCGCTCGACCTCGGCCAAGTCAGCGGCCACCGGTGCGTAAAGGGCCTGCATCAATTCGACAGCCGGTTCGTGTTGGTTGACAGTCTGACTCACCGGTTGGTTCCTCGGTTTCAGTTTTCCGGCAGGTTCCCACGTATAAAGTGACCGCTGCAGCCCCCCGATTTTTCTTCCAGGCAAATCCGCTCGATGGTCATGCCGCGATCGACCGCTTTGCACATGTCGTAGATCGTCAATGCGGCAATGCTCACGGCGACTAGCGCTTCCATTTCGACCCCCGTACGGGCCGTCACGCGAACTTCGGATTCGATTGCCACAGAGCACTCATCCGGGAACGTGAACGACACGGCGACGGCCTCCAGCGGCAATAAATGACAGAGCGGAATCAGATTCGACGTTCGCTTGGCGGCCATGATTCCGGCCAGCCGGGCAACTTCCAGCACGTCGCCCTTCGCCAATTTGCGGTCGCGAATCAGTTGCAGCGTTTCGGGCGACATTCGCACGACTCCGCCAGCGCGTGCCCGCCGCTCGGTGACCGGCTTGTCGCCCACATCCACCATGCGGCTGTGCCCTTGCTCGTCAAAATGCGAAAGTCCTGTCATGACGCCCATTGTAAGCGGCAACATCACATCGTCGAGGGGTTCACACGCTCTGATAAAACCGCAATTGACGATCTAGCACAACTCTCCGTCAACGAAAAAACCCGTCGCGGGGGTCTAACCGCGACGGGTTGAGCGAAGCTTATGTTTGGAGCGAGAAGGGAGGCCTGCGAGGTCGCAAGTCGTTAGACAAGTTCCTTCTTCGCGCCGATGAGCGTCCGAAGGCGTTCGGCCAACAGGTTGGCGTCGAACGGCTTCTTAAACGTTTCGTTGATGCTGGAACGATCGAAGCTGGTCGAGCTGCCGTCATCGGGCAGCAAAGCGATCAGAATCGTTTCGGCGAAGTCGGGATTCTTCCGCAGATTTTGGCAAATCTGCAGGGCTTCCACTTTGCCGATCGAGAAATCCGTGATGATGCAATCCGGGTGAAAGCTTTCAGCTTGGATGCCGGCCTCGAAACCGCTGGCGGCAACCGCGACTTTGAACTTTCGTTCCGGCGGCAATTCACGTTTCAAGTTTTCAATCATGACCTGATCCTGAGCCACGATCAACACCTTGGCCATAGCCTCGTCTTCGAGGTCGCCTAGGGGCATGCCGTGCTCTTTCAAAAATCGGATCAAGTACTCACGCGGGATGCGTCGGTCTTGCGATCCGGGAATCCGATAGCCTTTGAGGCGACCGGAGTCGAACCATTTGCTGACCGTGCGCGGGGCCACTTTACAGATCTTCGCGACCTGTCCAGTTGTGAAGACCTTCATCGCAGGCTCTCCATTACTCTCGTTGACTCAGGTTTCGCCGTGTCGGGCGGGGTCGCTCGGTCACGGCTTCGCACCCCGTGCTTGAGAACCGCGAACGTTGAGTTCGGTCGCGTGTGCCGGCTGACGGGCAGTCGGTTATTCACAAACATCTGGGTCGGGGTTTGACGGTAATTTGCTTCTTGGTGGCTGGGGGTCAGTTCCCTCTGATCCGCGCCTCAAATACAACATCGGCAATCTGATCGCTTGGAAGTCGGCTAAAATCCGTAAAGTAGAGAAACTTCGTTTCAACCCTTCGCGGCCGATTTCCAAAACGATCCGGCTACGTACTCGGCGTGGCACACAGGTGGGAAGACATGCGGCTAGCCCGCGGGCCGATAGGTCGTCGGCCCACGAACATCGTGCAGGCAGTAAGCCTCTGGCAGGTCCCCCCGTCCGGCTCGCTCCGTTTTGGCGTGCACCTCGCAAGCAAGGTGTGCGGCGGAACAAGCCTTCCGATACTTAGTTTCGATTCGTTGGGGGGAAGGACTTTAGAAACTTTCGCCAGTCGTAACGGCAATTGTGGTTGCGGCGCGTCTGCCAAAGCTCACAAAGCCGACGGCTGAATCAGTCCTGCCGTCGCAAATCGTTGATAACTGATGTGTTAGTCCAAACGGTCGAGTGACGCGTACCGATTACCAATTCTACGCGGGTCGCGAAAAGATTTGTCTCGGTGTGGCGATTTCTCGTGCGGGAGATGGGGCAATCCAAGTGGGACTTTTCCGGTGGCAACGATCTTGCCGGCTGCTCGACCGCGGCGCGAGTTCGCTTATACTATCCAGCACACGCACGTTACTGTCGCTCGTGCCTGTAGGTTGGGTCTCCGACCCGACCACTCCGCCCCTACCGAAAGGAGTCGCTGATGTCGCTGGTGCACACAGAACACGTTTTGGTTGTACCGACTGAATTGTTTCATCGTCTGGGCTATTTTCAAGGCTTTTGCTCGGACGTCGAGAAATACTTGGATGACTTGCTGAGCGCCGACCACACCAGCTACCTGCCGCGCGGCGAGATGGAGCAGGACCCGAGTTTCAAGCAACTGATCCCCTACGTCATCTTCCGGCACACCGACGAAGCCGGCGTGCAAAGCATCTTCCAATACACGCGCGGCGGCGGGCAGGGCGAACGCCGGCTGCACGCCAAACGCAGCGTCGGTATCGGCGGACACATCTCGGCCGACGACGAAACCGGCTCCAGCGATTTGCATCCGTACGAGGAGGGCCTGCGGCGCGAACTGGACGAAGAGGTGATCATCGACACCGGCTACCACCAGCAGTGCGTCGGATTGATTAACGACGACGAAACCGAAGTCGGCCGCGTCCACTTGGGCGTCGTGCACCTGTTCGACGTGCAAATCCCCGCCGTCCGGCCCCGCGAAAGCGAAATCCTCGACGCGGGATTCCGGCCGGTCTCGGAACTACTCGCCGATTTAGAGGGCTTTGAGAGCTGGTCGCGGATTTGCCTCGAAACGCTGTTTCGGCGAGAATGACAGGTGATGATTCGCACACCTGTATACATGGACAACCACGCGACCACGCGGGTCGATCCGCGCGTGGTGGAGGCCATGCTGCCGTTTTTCACCGAGCACTACGGTAACGCCGGCAGCACCAGCCATCCTTTCGGCTGGGACGCGAAGGATGCGGTCGACGCCGCGCGCGAGTCGATTGCCAAGTCGATCGGCGCATCGTTGCGAGAGATTGTCTTCACGAGCGGCGCGACCGAGAGTAACAATCTGGCGATCCGCGGCGTGGCCGAGCGCGGGCGGCGCAAGGGAAATCACATCGTCAGCGTTACGACCGAACACAAAGCGATGCTCGATCCGTTGGCGCGTCTCAGCCGACGCGGATTCGAGGTCACGCTAATTCCGGTCGAACAAGCGGGCAACCCGTACGCCGGACGCATCACGGCCGGCCAAGTCGCCGATGCAATTCGCGACGACACGATTCTGGTCTCGGTGATGTTGGCCAACAATGAGATCGGTGTAATTCAGCCGCTGGCGGAAATCGCCGCGGTCTGTAAAGAACGCGGCGTGCTGCTGCACTGCGACGCCACGCAGGCGGTCGGCAAAATGCCTGTAAATGTCGAGCGTCTGCAGGTCGATCTGCTGAGCTTCTCGGCTCACAAAATCTACGGGCCGAAAGGCATCGGCGCACTATACGTTCGGCGACGGGCTCCTCAAGTGCGACTGGAACCGCAAATCGACGGCGGTGGTCAAGAGGGTGGCGCACGCAGCGGAACGCTGAATGTCCCCGGCATTATTGGCTTCGCGAAAGCTTTGGAACTGTGCCTGGAAGAATTGCCCGCCGAAGCCGAACGGCTCCGCATGTTGCGTGACCGATTGTATCACGGCTTGATCGAAAACCTCTCTGACGTGCAGCTAAACGGCCCGTTGCTTAGCGAGCCCGGCCTGCGGCTGCCGGGAAACCTGAATTGCAGCTTTACGTACGTCGATGGCGAGGCGCTTATGATGAGCATGCGAGACCTAGCCGTCTCGAGCGGCAGCGCCTGCACCTCCGCCAATCCCGAACCGAGCCACGTCCTGCGCGCGTTGGGACTCAGCGACGACCTAACGCGAGCCAGCCTGCGATTCGGTCTCGGACGGTTCAACACGGAAGAGGAAGTGGACTTCGCCATCGACCGGGTGGCTGAATCTGTCCAGCGGCTGCGGAAAATGAGCAGCCTGGCATAAGACTCCCGAAATCCGTTGCCGTAATGGGCCTGCGACAATATTTTCATGCCCAAGCCCGCGAAACGGCTTCCCCAACGCCGTGTGATCGTATATTTTAGACATGGTTAGATGTGGAAACTCACTTAACATTCACTTTGCGAATACGGAGCAGCGAACCAATGCCAGTTACCTTGACCGAAAAAGCGGCCGGCGAAGTAAAAAAGATCATGCACGAGCAGAAGCTCGATACCGCCATGCTGTTGCGCGTGGGCGTGAGTGCGGGCGGATGCAGCGGTTTCTCGTACGCCCTGGGCTTCGATGATTCGTTCGACGAAAAGTCCGACGCCAAATACGAACAGCACGGCGTCGCGCTGGTCGTGGATAAGAAGAGCGACCTGTACCTGGACGGCACCACGATCGACTTCTACGAAGGCATCGACAAGCGCGGTTTCCACTTTGAGAACCCGCACGCCGTCAAAAGCTGCGGTTGCGGCAGCTCCTTCCAGGTTTAATTCGCACTTGTGCAGTGCTTCGTCAAAGTTGAATAGTGGGGTAAGCATCCTGCTTGCCAACACGATTTCCGGCGTTAAACGCAAGCTGGAAGCTTACGCCACTTACCCCTGCCGATACCAAAGCTGATCTTTGACCGTGCACGTGTGAAAGCTCGGCGACATTCCCTCGCAGTTTCGCGGTTGCTTGCCGCCATTCGCTTCGTCACCGCAACTGCTCGCAGTGACGAAGCATCGACCGGCCCGCGGTCCAGCGTATTCCGCCACTGGTTCTTCCGGATGGCTTCGACACAACGCTGTTCGCGATGCTCGCACTTTGTCCGATCATGATAAAATAGCACCGAGGGGGTGAGGCATGGCAGTCGATTCCCAATGACGTTTGTCGTGAGCACCGCAGTGGTTGTTCAAAACAATCATGGCTGACGATTTCCAATACGACGTGTTTCTGCGCCACAACGCGCAGGACAAGCCGCGGGTGCGGCGGCTGGCCCAGCGGCTGAAGCGGGCGGGGGTGCGGGTGTGGTTTGATGAGTGGAACGTCGGGCCGGGGGACATCATCGCGCTAAAGGTGGATGAGGGGCTGGAGCAATCGCGGGTGCTGCTGCTGTGCATTTCGCCCAATGCGCTCACTTCGGGCTGGGTGGCGCTGGAGCGGAGCACGGCCATCCATCGCGACCCCGCCAATACCGGCCGCCGCTTCATCCCGCTGCTGCTGGCCGACTGCGAACTGCCAGACACGTTGCGGCGCTACAAGTACGTCGATTTCCGCGAGGAAGCGGACGCGGCGTTTGCGGAACTGCTGGCCGCTTGGTTGCTGCGGACGCATTAGCAATGTGCTATACTGATCGCACTAGCAGAGCGTTGCGAGTAGACAACGAAACTTGGCTTCGTAAGGGAAAATGTCATGAATGACACGCATCGACTGGCACAGCTTATTGTGTCCTGCTGGAGAATCAGTGGGAAAGGCGGTCGAATCCCGACTTCGCATGGATTACTTGACCGCGCGTTAAAGGCCGTGACCGATCGAGGTGGATTTCCGGAATGGGCACGCCAGCGTTTGCATTTCGTCGATTCACGTATCGGCCTTCAGTGCGTCGAACTTCCTGCGATCTTGGAATGGGCGCAGCGAGCTCAACTGACAAGTGCTCCAAATCCTTCGTACGAAACCACCGAAATCAAAGTCAGTGATCGAGTGGCTCGTCGGTTGCTTGATGACCTTCAAGTTGCGGACGAGGAAGCCAAGTCTTGGGGCGACGATTTGCGTAGCGCGATTGACGACGCCAAGGAAGTCTTTGCTGGATTCGACCACGCACCGATTGAGGATTACTGATTGACTTCCCGGATTTCGCGCCGCATGAAGAAAAAGCCCAAACCGCATGAGCAGCGCCACTGAGCTACGGAACGAACTCGCTGCCGCCGCGCCGACACTTTGGAGTGAACTCACAGCCAGAGCGGAGTTCTGGATCGCACCCGTTCTGAAGCGGTTGAGTCGCGAACTCAAAGGGTATCCCAAGACGTTTAACGATCCAGTCTGGGGCGACATTATTCTGCTCCCTTGGGAAACGCTTTTGCTGGACAGTCCGCTGCTTCAACGTCTACGTGGCGTGCGGCAACTTGGAATGGCCCATCTTGTCTATCCGGGGGCAGTGCATGATCGCCTTGAACACTGCCGAGGGGTCGTTGAAGCCGCGGAGAGAATGATTCGCTCGTTGGAGCGTAACGCTGAGTTTCGCCGACATTTCGGCGAGGACAAGGATGAGCATGTACCGCCTGTTTCTGATCATGACCGGCGGTCGATTCGTCTGGCGGCGCTCCTGCACGACATTGGCCACGGTGCGTTCAGTCATGCCACGGAACAGCTCATCCAAACAAGACTTGCCGACGAGTTTCAAGCAGCCGAGGAACTGCTACGCTCTGCATTTGCCGGCGTAACATCGATTGCACCCGGTGAAGTTGTCGCCGCATTGATCATCATGAGTGAGCCGTTGCGCCAGGTTTTCGAGAATCCAAATCTCGGTGTGACCAATAAGCCGGCGGAATTGCCGCTTTCCATTTCTGCTCGGATCCTGAGTTCGCGTGCGTATCTTGACGCTGGCTATTTGTCGGGAGTCATCAGCGGGCCGCTTGATGCGGACAAACTCGATTACATGGCTCGCGACAGCCATCACGCCGGCTTGCCTATCGGACTTGACTTGCGCCGGCTCATCAGCAAACTCGAAGTTGTCACTGTAACGCCCACCGTCACATCGAATCCGGAGATGAGAGCGAGAGCGGAAGCGTCGCCCCATCAGCGATACCACGAGATCGGTATTTCGCTAAGCGGGCTAGGCTCCTATGAGCAGATGATTGTCGGACGGGCGATCTTGTACGATCGACTGTACTACCACCACAAAGTCCGTTCCGCAGAAGCGATGGTTCGGCGGCTGATTCAAGTTTCCGAGGAAGAACGCGAGAGTCTGTTTAGCGTGCGTGAGCTGTTCTTCGACTATCCCGACGATACGGTTGTCTTGGTGCTCGGGGGCTTATTGCTCGACGACAGTTTGAAAGGTGGAGGCAGGCGCAGTCGAGCTCTCGCGTCGCGTATCCACAACCGCGAGATTCATTATCGCGCCTTTGCGTTTGCGCCGCGCTTCATTGCTGGACTCTCCGGCCTGCCAGATGAAGACAAATCGGATGCCCGAGCACTGCTCTGGAAAGGTCCATTGACAGACCTGTCGACCATTTCTGGGAGCGACTCCCTCGCAAAAGCCATTTTCGCGAGGTCTGCGGCTCTTCTCCAAAAACTCGAGGGGTTAAGCAAGTCACATGTGGAATTGCAGCCAGAGGACATCGTTGTGGACTTGCCGCTGAACAAAGTTGCGATTCGAGGCGGCGACATCCTGACACGCACTGAAGACGGGTACGTCGCGACTCCGAATCTGTTCTTCGACCCCGAAAAGTGGTCGCAGGCATACGAACATCAAAAACAATGCGGGTTCGTCTTCACGCCGCGCGAGTTTGTTCCTGCCGTCGCCTTGGCTTCACGGATTGTATTTTTTGAGCGGTATCAGTTGGTGATGGACTCGTCAGCCGACCGAGCGTCGAAGACTGAGCGAGGGATCAACCCAGCGTGGTTCCAGCAGGCTGTCGAGCATGGATTGTGTAGCCGCGACTGTGCAACGGCCTACCAGTCAGAAACGGTGCGGATGGTCCCGCTGCGGTTCGATGACTTGAGCGAAGCCATACCCGGAGATCTTAAGCGGGAAGATCCTGGTCTTGTGAAACGCCTCTACGAAGCATTCCTCGATGCAATTCCCTCCGGCATGGCACCTTCGATTCATCGCGTTGTACTCGAGGCGCTGCGTCACATGCTCAGCTTCCTGCAAATGGTCGCCCGTGAGGGTCAATTCGTCGGCTTGGCTACCCTCGACGAGGCGACGCTCCAAGCAGAATTGCGAAAGCACCTCATGGCACGTGAAGCCAAAGTAGTTGAAGGTACCAAGGAAGCTGGCGGCGAAACCGACTTGGTCCTTTCCCAGTTGCTCGTAATCGAGAATAAAGTGATTCGTGAGCCAACCGTGTCACCCTTAACCGTCGGCGAACGATTTTCGTGGCAGGCACGGCGATACGCGACGGCGTTGGCGACTCGCATCGCATTTGAAATGGTCGCGTACAAGCCGAAGGACGAAACCGCCATCCTCGCACTCACAGACGCGGTTGGTATTACGACTGTTTCACACGAACGGACGCCGTTCGCCGTTGTCCGCTTCGTCACACCCTGGGGGCAGCCTGTTCCGTCACGCGCCAAGGTACCGTGATCGCGTGTCACTCTCGTCCTTTCCCTCGCAATACCGCCGGGAAAGGGACATCCCATATGAACCGGACATCTTCGTCTCCTACACGTTCAGCGGCGAGTGGCAGACGGTGTGGACCACGCTGGTCGTGCGGCTGTGGTTTAGCAATGAGTTCGAGCACCGCGAGCTGTGGCGCAACGCGGCGGAGTTTGCCTTCTCCGGCCGCACTCTCGGACTGAAGATCGACAACCAGCAGGGCGAAGGTACGGGGACGATCAGCCTGTACTTCGACCGCGAGGTGCCCGACGAACTGAAGGCGATCTTTATCGAGTATGTCCACCGCCACCTGGCCAAGTACGCCTGCGACGTGACGCGCGACCGACGCTACGTGTGCTCGGAGTGCGGCAAACCGGTGAAAGATCACGATGAGGTGCGCAGGCGGCTGGCGGCGAAGAAGGACTTTATCTATTGCCAGGGCTGCGATGAGAAGGTTCCGCTGCTCGATTACATCGTGCAGCGACTCAAGAGCGATCCCGTGGCCCGCAAGATCCTGGCGATGGAAGAGACGGCCACGCGCCAGCTCGACACGCAGGCGCTGGAGCAAATCCTGATCGGCCACATGATGGCCATCGCCGGCGAGGCGAACCAAATCTTCCGGCCCGTGGCGATGTTCGACTACGGCATCGACGGTGAAGTCGAGTTCAAGGACGACGACGGC
>JBGTKH010000360.1:0-8092 GCA_041744735.1 Pirellulaceae bacterium
GCCTAATTGAAAAATACTCCCGACCCCTTTCCCAAGCTCGCCGCTATTGTAACTGCGGCAACGGGAATTGACACTGGTGGCGCCGGGTATCTAGGATCAACAGAGGAGTTCCCGGTGTAGCCGAACTCGTGAGCGTTCGGAGCGAAGTCTCACGACTTCGGCTACGGAAGTTGTTGCGTTCCATTTCCCATGCGACGTCGCACGTCTCAATCTCGGCAGGATCATCGGCTCGGCTTCGCAGTTTTGGCGGCCGTGTGCTTGGTCCATCTGTTGGGATTTTCCGCTTCACAGGCCCAAAACGACCTTCCGGCGGAGCAGGCGGCACCGCGGGGTAAGTACAATCGCGGTGTGCTGATTCACTTTGAAGGCACCATCACGCCAATGCGGGAATCGTTTCTGAACCGCAAGCTCGACGAGGCACAGGGCAAAGGGGCCGATCTGCTGATCATCGAGATCGACAGCCCCGGCGGATATTTGGAAGAGAGCCTGAACATCGCGCATCGCCTGCGCGATCTCGACTGGGCTCACACCGTGGCCTTCGTGCCGCGGCAGGCATTGAGCGGCGCGGCCATCATGGCGCTGGGCTGCGACGAAATCGTCATGCATCCGCAAGCTGTGCTAGGCGACGCGGGACCGATCTTCATGGGCGAGGATTTTCTGTTTCATCACGCGCCGGAGAAAGTCCGCAGCCATCTGGCTCAAGAAGTGCGCGGATTGGCCGAAGCCAAAGGCCGCCCGCCGGCACTGGCCGAAGCGATGGTCGACATGAGCCTGATCGTGTATCGAGTCAGACACAAAGAATCGGGCGAGATTCGCTTCATGGCCGATCACGAGATCCGCGACGAGGACACGCCGGATGATTGGGAGAAGATCGCTCCCGTGCCCGAATCGCGCGAGGATCACTTTCTGGAGGTCAGCGGCACACGCGCGGTGGAAGTCCAACTGGCCAACGGCAACGCCCGCGATCGCGAGGAATTGAAGAGCCGCTACGATGTCAAAGGGGACTTGCTAATCTTGGAGCCCGGCGGTGTCGACACGGCCGTGTACATCTTGAATCGGCCGCTGGTCACGGGGCTGCTGTTTGTGATCGGCTTAGTTGCCTTGTATCTGGAACTGAGCGCACCGGGAATCAGCATCGGCGGGTTGATTGCCGGCTTGTGCTTCGCGCTGTTTTTCTGGAGCCGCTTTCTGGGCGGCACGTCGGGCTGGCTGGAGGTCATCCTATTTATGGCGGGCGTAATCTTCATGGCGGTCGAATTGTTCGTGCTGCCCGGTTTCGGCGTCGCCGGTATCACGGGGCTGCTCTTGATGCTCGCCGGAGTAGTGCTCGCCAGCCAGAACTTTGTGATTCCCAGCACCGAGCGGCAACTGACAACGCTGGGCAACACGCTGCTGGTGATCGTCGCTTCGGGTGTCGTCTTTACTGCCGCGGCCGTGGCGCTCAGCCGCCATTTGGGATCGATCCCGGTGCTCAACAGCTTGGTCCTCGCGCCGCCGGGCGCCAGCGGCGACGATGAACTGGAAGTGGACGACGAGGGCAAACCGCGTTCCCCGTCCGCTGCGCTGTACGCCGATCGCGTCCGAGTACATGTCGGCGACTGGGGCACCGCCGATTCCCCGCTCCGCCCTGCCGGCAAAGCCCGCTTCGGCGAAGAGTACGTCGACGTTGTGACCGACGGCTCGTTCGTCGACAAAGGCCGCCAAGTCCGCGTGATCGAAATCAGCGGCAACCGAGTGGTTGTGCGCGAGGTGGATGACCAATAGCGACCGTTGTGTGACACGCGAGTCGAGCGATATTCGACGTCCGTCGTTGCTCCTGGTACCCAAGCTCCGGCTTGGGAACGAGAGAGCTGAACGAGTGTGCTGAACTACGTAGCGACTAACTCTTGGTCCAGCAACTCCGCAATCATGCGCTCGGTGTCGTTCGCCGTACTATCTAGCCGCACGAGCCAGAGGGATTTGCAGAGGCCGGTGGAGTCGAACAGCTCGGCGCGAAAGCAGGAGAGGATGCTGGCCGCTAGGCTTTGGTTCAGATCGCTGTTGGGCGTGGCGCTGGAGAGTTGTTTTTGGAAGTTGTCGCGTAGCGAGGCGAGCAGTAACTCGGAAGACAAGCGACCGGTCGGCTGTTGTCGTTCGGCCCGCAAATCGGCGGCAAAGTCTAAGGCCCTCGCACAGTCGAAGGCGAATTCCCCGACGTCGTAATCGGCGATCAAATGTGCCAGCAACACGTCGGTCCAGCGTTCGCAAGCGCGCCGCAGTTGATTCAAAGCTACTGCGTCCTCGAGACCAAATCCTTGCCCGTGCACGATCAGGTTCAGCGTGCGATGGCGGGCTTCCAAATGGCCGAGCAAGACGCTGCGGACGATCGGTTCAATACAGTTCGATGCCCGCTGCTGATCGTAGGCTGTGGCCACAGCCGTCCACACGCGCGTCAACAATTCGCCGGCCAAGATTTCTTCCAGCACGGGACGCACCGCTTGCCAATGCAATGGGCGCTGCGCATGGGGCGCGTCTTGGATCTGGATGTTCACTGTCTTCAGTGCACGGTGCCAGCGATCCATCCTGCACTTGGACGCCAGCCAGTAGCTTTCCAGCCCACGCTCGGAGATCGGCATCGCGCCGCGAATAAAAGCCGGCCCGTGCAAGGCGACCAGCACACCAAGTTCAACGAGATCGCGAGCGTGCATGAGGAATTATCTACCCAAGCGACGTGCCACTTCAGCATTGAAGACAAGGTGGTCGCGGCGACGCGAGAGCCCGAGGGGACGAAGGCTCGCGCGCCGCCGGCGACCACGTGAGTAGTAACGCAGTTCACTTGCTCCATCGCAAGACGAATGCCAAGTCGCGCGGCTCATGCTCGAAAATGAACACCTGGCGACTCAAAGACTTGCCACCCAACGAATTGAGAGAATTTCGCGAATTACGTGTCGCAGTTCAGTGATTCGCGAGACGTGGCAAAATCACAGCTTCACTTACGAAACAAATGTTGCCAAAACGCAACTGGGGATATGGAGTGCGGCAACTTGTTGCCGCTTTCGGAATTTGGGATGGCATCCCAAAAACCCGAAACATCCCAAAGCGGCGACGAGTCGCCGCACTCCAAAGGGCTAGCGCTGGGGCGGGACGTTCCAGAGGACCAGCGGCGTGGCGCTGTCCACGATTACTGCGTCGTCGGCGTGCCGGCCCGGTTCGACGAGGCCGCGGTCGCTATGGAAAAGGTCGTCGCCCATTTCGCCCATGCGGCAACCGACCACGTACGCGACGTGGCCGTCCTCGAAGAGTACGTTTTGTCCGCACCCGCCGTGATTCGCGCTGCGCCGCCCGGGAAGTTCCGTGCTTGGAGCATCGGCAATCAGAGCGAAGCCCGCGCGCCGCAGATTCTTGATCGGGCGGTACTGTTCATGGTCCATATATCCCAAAGGATAACCGTAGCTGCCACCCATCATCCGCTGCAACATCGCCAGAGTCTTGCCATCCGCTCGATCGAGTTCGTCCAACGAAGCAACGCGCCAGCCTTGCAGATTCTTGGCCAGTGGAGACGCCGGGCAAATCACATTTCGAGTATCCGCCAAGAATCCCTCGTCATTCAGCATCGCCACAATCACACCGCCCACAGAACGATTGCCACTGGTTGGCACCAACGGCAAGTAGCCGTCATGCCGCTCGCCGTAACCGGTCAGTGCCGTGCCAAGCTGCTGAAGATTGTGCTGACAAGCAGTGCGGTGAGCTTGATAGCGGCTGCTGGCAATGGCCGGGAAGAAGAGCAGCGAGGCAGCGATCATGACTCCGGCCGCTACCAGCAAATCGGCCATCGACCAGTGGCGGCCCGTGGTCACCTCGGGATTGATGCACGGCGCGGGCTGAACTGGCAGCGCTTCGTCTGCCTTGTGCTGATAGCCGCACACGAAGCCGCATGTACGGGCGGCCAAGTCAGGCGGCGGATCGTCTGCGTCACGAGCAAGTCGAAGAGCTTCCAGTCGAGCGTCGAGCACATCCAGTTGACGACGCAACTCGGGATTGTTTTCCAGTGCCGTTTCCACACACTCCTGCTCTTCCGCGTCGAGCGCTCCGAGCAGGTAGCCGAGCAAGTGTTCTTGCATAAGGCGGGTCGCTATTGTTCTACGTGAGTGTTGTTCCACGCTTCCGTCAACTTGAGGATCGCGGCATGCAGCCGGCTCTTGACGGTGCCCACCGGAATGTCCAGGACTTCGGCGGCTTCGCGGTACTTCATACCCTGATAATACACCAACTGGATCACCGCTTGCATCGGCTCTGGCAATTTGTCCAGTAATTGCTGAAGCTGCTCGCGGCGTTCCATCTGGTCGACCATCTCCAGCGGGTCCGCATCACCGCTGACCAACAGGTCGACTAACTTTCCCACATCTTCTCCGTTGTCGCCTCGGCTGGTGCGATCTAAGCTCACCATGCGGTGCCGCTTGTTGCGGCGCCGCGCATCGATGGCTTGGTTCGTGGCAATCGTGTACAGCCACGGCCGAAACCGGCGTCCCTCTTCGAACTGATCGCACTTCAGATGCACTTGCAAGAACGTCGCTTGGAAAGCGTCCTCCGCCATCACCCCGTCGCCCAAGTAGCGCCTGAGGTAGCTGTACAGTTCGCGTTCGTAACGATGGACCAGCCGCGCAAACAGATCGCGGTCGCCCCGCACGCGATAACGCAACAAGAGTTGCTCATCTGTCAACTCGCGTGGAGCCGCATCATTACCAAAATCGTTTTGCGTATTGCGGAGGCTGGTGTTCATCTTCTTCTACGAACTCGTTGGCGGAGGGTTCATCGGGAAAAAATCGCCCGCGTGGTTGGGACACGCCAAATGATTAGATGCTGAACCTCCGCCGCGAACATCGTACCAATTTTCGACGAACGAGGCGACGACGGAGTTTCGGTCCAGCAGCCGCGAATTGACAGTCACACATGGGCGATTTACACTCACAGGCCGCAATAACCGCAAAACCCGTGCCTGACAAAAAATAAGTGTCTACGAAACACTACCACTGGGCGGCGCTGGGGGACATCAACGCCTTTTTTGGCTTGATGTTAGACAATATCGCCGGGCTGTTGCTGCTGGTCGGACTGCTGGCCGGAGTGTTTGAATTTGATACAAAGTTCGCACTGCGCTACATGTTGCCGGGCACCGCGATTGGCGTGCTGGTCGGCGACTTGCTATTCTTCTGGATGGCCTTTTCGCTGGCGCGGCGCACCGGCCATAAACACGTCACTGCCATGCCGTTAGGGCTCGATACGCCGAGCACCTTCGGGATGGTCTTCTTCGTTTTAGGCCCGGCGTACATCGAGGCCAAGAGGCAACTAGGTATCGCCGACGTCGCCAATCCGAACCCCGAATTGGTCCATCAGGCCGCCATGTACACCTGGCACATTGGCATTTGTGCCATTTTTGTCAGTGGACTGTTTAAGTTCGTCTGTGCCTTGGGGTCGAACCTGGTCCGGCGAGTGATGCCGCGAGCCGGTCTGTTGGGGTCGCTGGCCGCCGTGGCGCTCGTGCTGATCAGTTTCCTGCCACTCTTGGAGATTCTGAACTTTCCCGTGGTTGGTTTTGTGTCACTGGCCATAATTCTGACGACGCTGATTGCGCAAGTGCGGTTGCCGTTTCGAATTCCCGGGGCACTCGGGGCGTTTCTTATCGGCGGGGCGATTTACTACGGCATGCTGGTGACGGGCACGTTGGGGCAGCCCGTTGTGGGTGAGTTCAAAGAGAATTTGGAGGTCGCGCGACTGGCGTTGTTGCCGCACGAATGGCTGACCGTGTTTCGCTTTGAGTGGCTCG
This sequence comes from Pirellulaceae bacterium, assembly GCA_041744735.1. Classification (GTDB taxonomy): domain Bacteria; phylum Planctomycetota; class Planctomycetia; order Pirellulales; family Pirellulaceae; genus JBGTKH01. Next base: position 5,801 of record JBGTKH010000360.1, read on the forward strand.
AAGTCTTTCCACAGTCGCTCACCTATCTGCCGATTGTGATCCCTTTTGCGCTGGGGACGGTGGTGGGCGGCATCGACTGCACGGAGAGCGCGGCGGCGGCAGGAGATGAATTCGACACGGGGCAAGTTATCGGCGTGGAAGCATTCGCCACGTTTGTCGCCAGCCTGTGCGGCGGCGTGATCCAAACGACTCCCTACATCGGTCATCCGGCATATAAAATGATGGGCGGCCGAGCGGCGTACACACTCGCCACGGCTTTGTTTGTTGGCGGTGCCGGATTGCTTGGGTACATTGGATACTTGTATGTTGTAATTCCGAAAGCCACCGTGTTCCCGATCTTAGTGTTTATCGGATTGGAAATCACGGCACAAAGTTTTCATGCTACGCCGCGCAGGCATTATGCGGCCGTTGCGTTGGCGTGTGTGCCGGCACTGGCGGCATTGGCGCTAATCTTCGTCGACAAGATCTTTGGCGATCCCGTGATGTTCGCAAACAACATCAGCATCGACAAACTCCAAGGCGCGACGCTGCGCCACGAACTGCTGACCGTGCGCGTACTGGCCAACGGATTTATTGTGACCAGTTTGATTTGGGCGTCGGCACTGGCAGCGCTGATCGATCGGCGGTTGTGGCTGGCGGCCGTGTACTTTGCGGTCGCGGCGGCTTTCAGTTTATTTGGAGTGATTCATTCGCCGCTGCCGGGCAGTCCCATGTTCCTGCCGTGGCAGTTGAAAGATCATCTGTGGCAAGTGCCCGTACAGTATGCTGGCGGTTATCTGCTTGTTGCCGTTGTGTTGTTGGCCTGGGGGTGTTGGCAGCGCTGGGTCGCTGTGCCGCTGCCGCCGGATGAGGAGGTCGAGCCGTGACACTGAATCGCGTTTTAGAAACCGAAGTAATGGACACGTCGGAAGAGGCCCGCGATTACGACGCGATGGATCATCGTGAAGTGAATCGCGCCTTTGTCAGCGACCTGCTGGCGGCCGGACGAATGAGGGGCGACGCGCTCGATTTGGGTACAGGCACTGCGCAGATTCCCATCGAATTGTGCCGGCGGCATGACGAGTGCCGCGTGCTGGCCGTCGATTTGTCGATTAACATGCTCGAACTGGCTCGGTACAACATTGAAGCGGCAAGCCTCATTGACCGAGTGACTCTTGCACACGCCGATGCCAAAAAACTTCCGTATAACAAGGATGCTTTCGACATGGTGATGTCAAACAGCATCGTGCATCACATGCCCGAGCCGCTGAACGTATTGTCGGAAGCCGTGCGTGTGGCCGCACCGGCTGGGCTAATCTTCTTCCGCGACCTGCTGCGGCCTGAAGATGACGCCGCGGTGAAACAGCTAGTTGAAACGTACGCGGGGGAGGCCAATGAACATCAGCGAACGATGTTTGAAGATTCGCTGCGGGCGGCGCTCAGTTTAGATGAGATTCGGCAGCTCGTCGAACAACTCGGCTTCTCCCGCGAGACCGTGCAAGCCACCAGCGATCGGCATTGGACGTGGTGCGCTAGGAAGCCCTGACTAGATGGCATTTCAAAATCCGTGTCTCGTAGCGGAATTCGTGAGAATTCCGAAGTTTCACAACTTCGGCTACGCTTACGCAATGCCCTTTATATGCGCAGCACCAAGTTCCCGCTCAGCCGCCGGATGAGGCGGCGCATTTCGAGGACGCTGAGGGTGGCCAGCACGCGCTGCACGGGTAGACGGCTGGCGATGATCACTTGATCGATGCTGGTTGGTTCCGATGGGATTGCATCGAGGACTTGGCGTTCTTGTTCATTCAGTTGCAACTCGCCCGGGTGATGAACCACGTGGCCGTCGTCGCCCGGCGTGGCTTCGACCAACGGACCGAGTTCGCTGAGCACGTCGTCAACCGATTCGACCAGCTTAGCGCCGTCCCGAATCAGACGATGACAGCCGCGTGACATACGGTTGTCAATCCGGCCCGGCACCGCGAACACTTCGCGGCCTTGCTCCATGGCGTGCCGGGCGGAGATCAGCGCGCCGGATCGGTCCGAGGCTTCCACGACGACAATGCCCAAGCTGAGTCCCGTGATCAAACGGTTGCGCTGCGGAAACGCGCCGCTGTGCGGCCGGCTGCGCAGCGGGGCTTCGCTCAGCAGCGCGCCATGCCGAGTGACCTCTCGCGCCAGCTCTTCATGTTCCGGCGGATAGATGTTCAGCAGCCCGCTGCCGAGCACTGCCAGCGTGCGTCCGCCGGCTGCCAACGCGCCGCGATGTGCGGCGGCGTCGATGCCGCGGGCCAATCCGCTCACGATCGTCAAGCC
>JBGTKH010000361.1:0-5315 GCA_041744735.1 Pirellulaceae bacterium
TCAACTTGACGCGCGCCGCGGAATAGCGAAAAATAGACGGCCGGTGGAGTTACTCCTGAACAGGTCTTTACAGCGTGTCTAAATTCGCCGTCATCCTCGCCGCGGCCGGGAAGAGTAGCCGGTTTCACGATCCGCATTACAAGAAGCCGTTCGCGCCGCTAGAGAACCGCGCGGTGTGGCTGCATTCGGCGGAGAAGTTTCTGAACCGCGACGACGTCAAGCAGGTGCTGCTGGTCATCTCGCCCGAAGACCGCGACGAGTTCCAATCGAAGTTCGCGGCCAACGTGGCGATTCTGGGGATCGACGTGGTGGATGGCGGAGCCGAGCGGGCGGATTCGGTACAGAACGCCTTGGCCCGCGTCAAGCCGGACGCCGATTTCGTGGCCGTGCATGACGCGGCTCGGCCGTGTCTGGCCAACGAGTGGATTGACAAAGTGTTTGCCGCGGCGGAGCAAACGGGCGCCGCGATCTTGGCCGTGCCCGTCGCCAGCACGCTCAAGCGCGTCGGGCCGGACCACAAGATTCAAGACACCATCTCGCGCGAAAACCTTTGGGAAGCTCAGACGCCGCAGGTCTTCCGCCGCAAGCTGCTGCTGGATGCATATGCGCAGCGCGGCGGAAAGCCAGCGACAGACGAAGCTCAACTAGTCGAACGCTTGGGACATCCCGTCGCGGTGGTGATGGGTTCACCGATCAATTTGAAGATCGCCACGAAGGAAGATCTGCGCTTTGCGGCCCACGCGTTGAAGGCGTTGCCGAAACCGAAAATCTTGGGGCCGGCGCATCCGTTCGCCGATGACGACATGTGGCGGTAGCTGACGGAACAATCATGAGCTTCAACTTGTATCTGTGTCACCGCGAAGGCGAGCCAGCCTTGGCATCGCCCGTTACCGAGACGACGGCGTCGGACCGCGGATCATTTTCCTTTCCTCTTACATAGGACTGACGGTGCAATCGTGTCAGGGCGAGGTTACCACATCTACTTGTCGCGCGAGGACGCCAAACGCTTGTTCGCCCAGCCGGATGACAAATCCGTGCGGGCCTTCGCCGAGGAATTACTGAAGTCTCCGAAACATCGCGAGAACAATCAGATTCTGGAGCTCGGCACCGTCTGGGATGCGATCCACCGTTGTCTGACCGACGGCGATTTGGATCCGCAGGGCGGCGAGTTCCCGCTGAATCAATGTATTCTCGGCGGCAAGCAATTGTTCCACGGCCCCGATTATGACGTGGTGCTGATTCGCCCCGACGTCACACCGCACGTGGCCGAAGCGCTGGCCGGCGTGAAACGGGAAGCGTTTCGTGAAACGTACTTCGGCCTCGACCCCAACAGTTTCGGCCACGCTCCCAACGAGGAAGAATTCGCGCAGGTCTGGAGCGTCTGCCAACAGATCCGCTGGTTCTTCGAGGACGCCGCCGAACAGCACACCGCGCTGCTGTTTGTCGCGGAAAGGTAAATCGCGCCGTAGGTTGGGTCTCCGACCCGACCGTCCCTGCAAGTCATGTCCACCGACAATCCGTACCAATCGCCGGCGACCGCCTCGCACAATCGCATTGGCTTGCCGCCGCTGATCGTGTGGCGTTCTATCGTCAGCGGCGCACTGTTGTTCGTCGGCGTGTGTTTCCTGTTGCAGATGAACGGCCAGACGTTTACGAATGCGCTGATTTTCCTGGCCCTATGCGGGATCAGCCTGCTGATTTGGACTTCGTTGCTCGTTGCCCCAAACCACCAGCTCGACCGACGGCGTCTTGCGTTCTACGTGATTCTGGGACATGTTGCACTAATTGTGGCGATTGCCCCAAACCTTCCTGGACAGTACAGATTTCAGCAGAAGTTTAACGCCGCGATGGAATCGTCGCGGCAGCCTGCCAATCCAAAAGCGATTGACAACGAAACTCGCTATCGTTGACTTAAAGAAGAGCGACTTCATTTCGCGTGCCTTGCATCATGCTAGACATCATTGCTGAACTAACCTGGCGCGGTCTCATTCACCAGTCGACCGATTACCATCAGTTGCACGAGTGGCTCAAGGCGGGCCGGCGCACGTTGTATGTGGGGATTGATCCGACGGCCGACAGTTTACATGTGGGGCATCTGATGGCGTTGATGATCCTGCGCCGTTTTCAGCGGGCGGGGCATCGGCCGATCGCTCTGGTGGGCGGAGCGACCGGCATGATCGGCGATCCGAGCGGCAAGAGCGAAGAGCGAAACCTGCTGTCGGTCGACACGCTACGGGCCAACGTGGTGGCGATCGAGCGGCAGATGCGTGGCTTTCTCGATTTCGACAGCGGCCAAACAGCGGCTGTGCTGGTAAACAACTTCGACTGGATGCGCAAATTCAGCTACCTCGATTTCCTGCGCGACGTTGGCAAGAATTTTCCCGTAAACGTGATGCTCGGCAAAGATTCCGTGAAGAGCCGGCTGGAACGAACCGACGCGGGGATCAGCTACACCGAGTTCAGCTACATGCTGCTGCAAGCCTACGACTTCGTGCACCTGAACGAGCATCACGGCTGCGAATTGCAAGTCGGCGGCAGCGACCAATGGGGCAACATCACGGCCGGCATCGACCTGGGGCGACGGCTGCGCGGCGTGCAACTCTACGGCATGACTTGCCCGCTGCTCACCAAATCCGACGGCTCGAAGATGGGCAAGACCGAAAAAGGAGCGGTATGGCTGTCGGCCGAGCGCACGAGTCCCTACCTCTTCTTTCAATACTGGATCAACGTGTCGGATGGAGACGCCGCCACGTGCTTGAAATTCTTGACCGAGTTGAGCCGCGAAGAAGTCGAAGCGCTCGACAAGTCGCGCGCAGAAGCTGCGCATCAGCGCGAAAGCCAGCGCCGATTGGCCGAAGAACTTACGCGGCTGGTTCACGGCGACGCCGGACTGTCCGCCGCGCGGCGTGCCACGGAAGTCTTCTTCGGCGCCGAAATCCAAAACCTGAACGACGCCCAACTGAACGAAATCTTCGCAGACGTGCCGAGCAAGAACCTGCCGAGAGTCCGCTTGTCCGGCGAAGGGCTGAGCATCGTCGACGCGCTGGTCGAATCGGGCCTGACGAAGTCCAAGGGTGAGGCTCGCCGCAAGCTGTCCGAGGGCGGCGCCTACGTCAATAACCGCCGCTGTGCCGACGCCGATAAGAAACTCACCACCGCCGATCTGGCCAGCCAGACGGTGCTGGTGCTGCGGCTGGGAAAGAAAAACTACTCGCTGCTGCGGTTCGTCGAGTAATATGTGGGACGGATTGGCAATCCGTCCTACGACTTGGCAAGCCGTCCTACGACTTGGGGATCTCGAAGTTGTGCTCGTGCTTCTCTTTCGGAAAGTCAATCGTTACCTGATAAGGAATGAACAGCGATTGGCCGTCGGGCAGCTCTTCCCCTTCCATGCTGATGGGAATCCCATCCAGGCCGACGACTTTAACAATGTGCGGGCCGCCGACGACTCCCTTGCCCTCGGCGGTGCGATATTGGCCGTTTTTGATTTCGGCCCCACCGCCGGGTCCCTCATTGCCTTGGGATGTATCGGGCATGAACGTAATGAAACCCTTGGGCACCGGCTTGCCGTCGTAGGTGACCGTGCCCCAGACCTCATAGCGCTGCGGCCCATCGCTGCTGCCGCAGCCGCCGGTCAAAAGCATTGTCATTAGAACCAGGCCAAGCGGCCACCAACGATGTGTGAACGTGGTTGTCATCATTTTGGCAAGACTCCCAGGCCGTCGTGGCGCCGGCCAAGTTGCTGGTAGGTTGACAAGTTAATGTTGTCGCTGACGAAGTGCACCGAGCCATCGACCATGGCAAAGTGGCAGCCTTTAGTATGGAAACTGCTGAAGCCGCGCGTATCATGCACTCCTTGGATGGGAAACAGATTGATCGGATCCTGAGCACCCGCCAAATTTCGCGCATAAGCGCACGCGTCTTGCTTGGCGCTGGCACCCCAAGCCGCGCCGCCATAGCGCGACTCGCCGATCATGAACACGTTGCTCGAGCCGTCCGTGACGTCATGAAAACCGATCCGCGACCCGCCGAACAAGATTCCGCTGACGTACATGCCCCGTTCGTTCGGCGGACTGCAGCTCGTGTTGCCACAATCTGGCGCCGTCCCGCCGCCCTGCACGCCGAAGTAGCTGTTCCACGTCTTATTCGTTCCAAAGCGGATGTCTGACGGGCACTCAAATGCTTTCAGTGGAATCAGAAAAATGACGTTCGGTATCGTCATCTGGTTGCTCACCTCTTGGAAGGGAACCGTGAAGTCAAATCTGTCGTACTGCACGGCCTGTTCCATAAAAGGCAGAATGTGCACCGTCCACGGAGCCCCCTGCACGCCGCCCGACTGGCACCAGGTCGATGAAGTAGGCACGCCAGGGTTGCTCGAAGTGTAGCCGGGCGGAAAGTTACGTTTCGTGTCATGATGGTTGTGCAAAGCCAACGCAAGCTGCTTGACGTTGTTGGTGCAGTGCGTCCGCCGCGCCGCCTCGCGCGCCGCCTGCACCGCGGGCAATAAAAGCGCCACAAGAATGCCAATGATCGCGATGACGACCAGCAACTCAACCAATGTGAAGCCGCGGCGAAACGGCACTTGGTTATGCATGATACAGTCTCCGTCGTAGAGGAAATTGGGAGAGTCAATTGCCACTGCCCCTGCGCGGAAGCGGGCCACAGCGACGGCTATTTGCGACTATACAACGACCGCGCCAGGCTGTCTATAAGCCGGCTCAGCGGGGGAGCCTGCTCGCCGTTCGACAATAGCTTGACCCGCGCGCTGACGGAGTGCGACAGCGAACGGTTTTCAGCTCTTGAGCGTGTTCAAGGGACTGGAGGACCGGCAGCGAGTGCCCCGCAGGCTCGCGAAAATGTTGCCGCCGGTCGTGTTGTGCCGCGGTGTGCCGTCGGACATCGCGAAGATCTGCCCGCGATAGTACTGGCTCTTGTGCGGAGCGACCTGCTCGCGGGCCAGGTATTCCTCGATGGTGCAATGCAGTTCAGCAGCGGCTGACATGGTCCACCTCCAATTCACAATCATGCATTCTAATCACCAGACCTCCTCACCCCACCCACCGCACCGTCTTCGGCGTATCGAGCCTCAGCTCTCGGGCAGCATCCTGGAACGTCGAGCGCAGGAACTGTTCACGCGACATCGCCTTTGATCCCGACGTTCGCCAACACGGCTAGCGCGGCGTAGCCGCAGCCCGTTTTGGAGTGCGGCGACTTGTCGCCGCTTTGGATTTCGGGTAGTGTCCCAACCTTGTGTTGCTGAGCGGTTTTGGGTGGCTGGGTCTGAGTCCGCGAAGCCCCAGCTTGCGACGCACTGG
>JBGTKH010000362.1:0-11263 GCA_041744735.1 Pirellulaceae bacterium
ACCGTATTGTTTCAAATAGATGCGCTTCTTGGCTGTCGCGTCTATGGGACCTTCGCGCGGATCGAAGCTGACGACGACGACATTAAAGTCGCGGCCCGCGTCGAGCGACAGCGACCGCAGGCTGCTCACCAGTCCGTCCTGCGACAAGTTGCAGAGCATCGGACACTGGTGATAGACGAGTGCTAGGATGACCGGCTTGTTGCCGAAATAGTCGCCAAGCTTAGCGTCCTTGCCGTCCTCGTCGCGAAAATCCACGTCGAGCGGTACCTGTTCGTTCAATCGCTGTTCGATTCCCACGTCGCGCGTCAGATTCATCGCCGAAGCTTGAGCCCAGACCGAATCGGCCGTCGTCGTTATGCAGCAAAATAACAGCGCGGCAGCAATCGTTGCGTAGCCGAAGTCGTGAGACTTCGGAGCCCGAACTCTCACGAGTTCGGCTACGGACCGCTTAGCTGCGGCTGGAGTCTTCGGGTGTCGGCGTCTCAAGGTCTTTCTCCTCCGGATGATCGGCGTTTGGCTCGGACGGCTGCGAAGTTGGCGCTGCTTCATCTGCTTTGTTGGGCTCCGCGACGGCTGGTTCCGCCGACAAGAGTCCCTTCTCCGCCAATAGTTCAATGGCCCGGTCGATCGGAATGCGGGCGACCTGCTTCTCGCGGTCGAGCCACTCGTAGCTGCTGAGCGTTTCTTCATTCTCTGCGCGGAGTTCTTTCAACTGCCGAGGCAAGTCGGCGGCAATCTGCGGTTCGGGAGGCCGGATATCGGTTTGTGCAAAGCGTGGTTCCGGTGCGAGCACCGGTGTGGATTCCGCCTCGAACAGCACCAGCAGCCAGTGCATCAAAAGCATTACCAGCAGCAGCGCCAACAACAACACCAACAGCGAAACCACAATGAAGCGCATGTTGACGACGTTCGCTTCGTGGCCGCCGTTGTGATGAGCGGCGTCGGATGTCAGGCGTGATTCATCCATGGGCATTCTCCTCGGCCGCCTTGTGCGAGTTAGCCTTGCCCGCCGATTCGATCTCCAGCACAAAGGGCTTGGTTTTCAACCGGCTGGCATAAACGGTCAACCACAATCCGCCCACGCCGAACAGTGCCGCCACGTCCATCCAATGAACGCGCAACTGGCTATAGCCGAATGCCGGGTTGACGATGATGAACGTGTCCAACGCGTGCATGGCGATCAACCAGCCAGCCACGGCCGCCAGCCGATGTGGTTGGCTCTTGATGTCTGGCGATAGCAGCAGCAGGAACGGGAGCGCGAAATGCAGCACGACGAGCGCCAGCGCCAGCCACTGCCACCCGCCGTTGAGCCGCCGCAAATACCAGGACGTCTCTTCCGGCAAGTTGCCAGACCAAATGATCAAGAACTGCGAAAACGACATGTAGGCCCAGAGCATGACGAAGGCCAACAGCAGTCCGCCCAGATCGTTGAAGACGCCGGCCGGGACCACGTCGATGAGACCCGTTCGCCGCGTCAGTTGAGCGAGCACGACAATCGTCAGCGACATCGCGGCCACGGCGGCTCCCGCGGCGATGAGCATACCGTAGATGCTGGAAAACCAGTGTGGCTCGAGCGACATCATCCAATCGATCGACGCAAAGGTGAACGTCACGCCGAGCAAAATCAGACCACCGCTGCCGAGGGCTCGCAGCCGCCAAGGAGCACGCTCGCCGAAGTCGGCGCCGCGCTGCAGCGACCAGCGATTGACCAGCAACGCCAACACAATCCAAATCGCAAAGTACGTCGCGGCTCGCAGCAGTGCGAACGGAATGTTGAGGTAGATGCTCTTCTTCTGCAGCAATTCGTCTCCGGCGACTGCTTCGGGATAAAGACGCTCGTACGCTTCCGCGAGTCCAACTTGCTGAACCCGGTCGGCCCAGAAGCCGGACAGCGGCATTCGCGCCCATTCATACAGATCCTGCATCCCGAGTATCAGCGGCACGAACAGCACGGCCATCAGCAGCACGGTTCCGCTGCCCGACTCGAACAACCGCCGCGTCACGTAGCCCCAGTATCCGCCGACCACCGCGCTCAACATGGACAGCGCCAGACAGGCTAGGGCGATTCCCAGCCAGAACATGAAGGCCATCAGATACGACTGAAAGAACTGTTGTCGGTCGTACACGGCTGTCAAGCCGCACGCGGCCAGCCCAACGACGCCGGCCGCCAGCGACAGCAATTGCCAGCGATTCAAGATGGCCCGCAAAGATTCGTCGCGGTTCACGGCGGGCCTCCTTTGAGCGGCTGCAATACGCGGCGGTCTTCGTCAGCCAGTTCGGCATAGTCGGCATGCTGGCTCAACTGCAACGCCCGCACGTACGCCACAATCGCCCAGCGGTCGGCGGGCGGAATCTGTTCGGCGTGATCCGGCATGCGGCCGAAGCCGTTGGTGATGACGTCGTACATATGTCCGGCCGGCACCTCGCGCAACCGCTCGATGTGATACGACGGCGGCTGCGGAAAGCCGCGCTGCACGACCATCCCACGTCCGGTACCAACTTCGTCGTGGCAGACCGCGCAGAAGATATTGAATCGCTCTTTGCCACGGAGCAGCACTAGGCGTGTGATTTCCGGCCGATCGCCGGTGAGCTTCAACTTCTCGGCGACGGAGTCCAGCGGAAATTCGCTCACGTGCTGGCCGGCGACTTTGCCGGTGTAGAACGCTTCGTCAATCTGCAAGTGACCACGGGCAACCGTGCCGGCGACCAACGGGCGGGAGGCCATGCCGTCGGCGAAGAATGTGCTGGCTTCCAGCGGCTCGTGGCGCGGTTGGTTGTCCATGCGCTGGCTGCAGCCGACGAAGAAGAGTAGCAAAATCATGGGGGGCAAAATCATGGGAAGACGACTATGATTTTGCCCTCCATGATTTTGCATTCCTCTTTTCTTGCGCTTAAGTCGGTACATCGAGCACCTCACGCGGATTCAAGCTTTCGAGAAATTGTCGTGTCGCGGCGCGATCGAACTTTGGATCGCGGGCTTCGATGCACAGGAAGAAACCGTCTCGCGATGCGCGAGTGAACTGCGGCACGGCGAACAGCGGATGGTGGGGCCGCGGCAACCCGTTCAATCCCAACATGCCCAGCACGACCGTCAGCGCCGCGATCAGGATCGTCATTTCAAACGTCACCGGAATGAAAGCCGGCCAACTGTTCAGCGGCCGGCCGCCGATGTTCATGGGATAAGCGATGGCCGCACAGTAATATGACAACGAAAACCCCGCCAGGCCACCTAATATACCGCCGCACAACACCAACAGCGGCAGGCGCGTGCGGCGGAAGCCCAGCGCGTCGGCCAAGCCTTCCACGGGAAACGGCGTGTATGCATCCATGGACTTATAGCCTGCGTCTCGAACGTGGCGAGCGGCTTCGACCAACGACTCGGCGTCGTCGAATTCGGCCAGCAGTCCATAGGTTTTCGCGCCGGTGTTCATGCGTGACCTTCCTGTTCTTCCAGCAGCTCGCGCATCTCAAAAATCGAAATCATCGGCAGCAAACGAACGAACAGAAACAGCAACGCCGCAAACAGTCCCATGCTGCCGATGTACGTCGCCCAATCCCAAAACGTCGGCTGGTAGTAGTCCCACGACGACGGCAAATAATCGCGGCTCAGGCTGACGATGACGATGACAAACCGCTCCAGCCACATGCCCACGTTAATAATGATCGAGACGACGAACAGCAACGCCATGTTGCGGCGGACTCCGCGAAACCACAGCAATTGCGGAATCGCGATGTTGCAGGCGATCAGCATCCAATACGAATAGCCATACGGCCCGAACATGCGGTTCAACATCGCGTACTGTTCAAAAATGTTGCCGCTGTACCAGGCGATGAACGTCTCCATCAAGTAGCCGTAGGCCACGATGAGCCCGCTGGCCAGCATGACTTTGGCCATGTTGTCCAGGTGCCGGTCGGTAACGAAATCCTGCAATCCGTACGCCATGCGAAGAGGAATTGCGAGAGTCAGCACCATGGCGAAACCTGAGTAGATCGCTCCGGCGACAAAGTACGGCGGGAAGATCGTCGAATGCCAGCCGGGAACAATGGCCACGGCAAAGTCGAAGCTGACCACGGTGTGAACCGAGACGACCAGCGGCGTCGCCAGCCCGGCCAGCAGCAAGTACGCTCGCTGGTAACGCAGCCAATGCTTGGCCGAACCGCGCCAGCCCATCGCCAAAAAGCCGTAGACGATCTGCGCGAATTTTCCCTTCGCCCGGTCGCGGAGCGTGGCCAAGTCTGGAATCAATCCGACGTACCAGAACAGCAACGAGACCGTGGCGTAGGTGCTGACGGCAAAAAAGTCCCAAATCAACGGGCTGCGAAACTGCGGCCACACGCCGGTTGTCGCCGGGTACGGTGCGAGCCAGTAGAAGAGCCACGGGCGGCCCAAGTGCAGAATCGGAAACAGACCGGCGCAGGCCACGGCGAACAACGTCATCGCCTCGGCGAAGCGGTTGATCGATGTGCGCCACTCCTGCCGCAGCAACAACAAAATCGCCGAGATCAACGTGCCAGCGTGGCCGATGCCGATCCACCACACAAAGTTCACGATGGCGAAACCCCAGGCCACCGGCACCTCGATGCCCCACACGCCGACGCCCAGCGCGAACAGTTTAGCGACCGCCAGAAACAACAACATCATTAGCGCGAATGACACGGCAAAGCCGATGTACCAGCCGCGTGGCGTGCGGCTGGTCATCACGATCGCGCTGATCTTGTCGGTGACCGTACCGAACGTATGCCCCGGTCCGATAATGGCCGGCCGGCTCTGGCGATCCTGCTGCGGGTTCTCAGATTGTGCGGTCATAGGTTGGGTTTTGGATTTCGCAAGGCCGCCAAGTACGACGTCCGCGGACGCGTGTTAAGCTCCGCAAGCAAATCGTAATTGAGCGGCTGGTGTTTTATCGCTGTCACTTGGCTGTGTGCGTCATTCAGGTCGCCGAACACGATGGCCTGAGTGGGGCACACGGCTTGGCATGCGGTGACGACTTCACCGTCGCGGATTTGACGGTCTTCTTTCTCGGCCTGAATCCGCCCGGCGCTGATGCGCTGTACACAATACGAGCATTTCTCCATCACGCCGCGGCTGCGCACGGTGACGTCGGGATTGTTCAGCAGTTTTAAGACCGGCGTGTTGTAATCGGCATAATCGAGGAAATTGAATCGCCGCACTTTGTACGGACAGTTGTTCGAGCAGTAGCGCGTGCCAACACAGCGGTTGTAAACCATGTCGTTCAGCCCTTCGTCACTGTGCACCGTCGCGGCCACGGGACAGACCAACTCGCACGGCGCGTTTTCGCAGTGCATGCAAGGGACCGGCTGATGGTATGTTTCCGGTTCAATGAGCTTTGGATCGCCGGCATAGTACCGGTCGATACGCAGCCAATGCATCTCACGGCCGACCAACACCTGCGACTTGCCGACCACCGGAATGTTGTTCTCGGCCTGGCACGCGATCACACACGCATTGCAGCCGATGCAGGCGTTCAGGTCGATCGACATGCCCCACTTGTATCCTTTGTACTCCCAGGCCGGAAACATCGATGGGTGCTCGGCACCTTTGTGTTCGGAATCGTTATGCCCAGAGTCCTGGTGCGCGGACTCTGCATGCCCGCCCTTCATCAGCGGCGGATGATCGGGGTGATGACGAATTTCGTCCAGCGTCCCCGAACGAACCAAATCGCGGCCGTCCATCAGTGCGTGATGCTGAGTGCTGGCTAACCGGTAGAGATTGCCCGTCCGGCGCAGCTTGGCACCAGTCGCAAACCACGGCGAACGGCTGGTGCGAATTCGATAAGCGTTGAAGCCCGCGCCGTTGCCGACGCGCCCCGCGTGAGTTCGGCCATAGCCGAGATGCACGGTAACGCATCGGTCCGGATGCCCGACCAATCGCCAGACCGGGATGTGCATCTTTCGTTCGGCCAATTCAATTTCGACGATGTCTCCGTCAGACAAACCGAACTGTGCCGCCGTCTGATGACTCAGCAGCGCCGCGTTGTCCCACGTCAGCTTGGTGAGCGGCTTGGGCAACTCCTGCAACCAGCCGTTGTTTGCGTAACGCCCATCGAACACCGTCGGATCCGGTTGAAAGACAACTTCCACTCCACCACTTTCGCCTCCATTCTCATTCCCAAGCTCCGCTTGGGAACGCCCGTCTCCGACGCTCTGCGTCTCTTCGGCAACGCGATCCAGCAGCCCGTCCGTCGAAACCTGCTTCGTTGGAAACGCCGTGCCGGCCATCACGCCGTCGTGTAGCGACTGTTGCCAGAAATCGTCGAAGTCGCCGCCGGTTTGTTGCTGTTGCCAGTACTCGCGCACGATCTCATACGCTGTTCGTCCCGGCTGGCCGAGCATTGCTGCGAGTACTTGATGCGGCGAGATCCCGCTGTACAGCGGTGCGATCATCGGCTGAACGATCGAAACCGTGCCGTCGAACGCTCGCAGGTCGCTCCAAGATTCCAGCGGATGCGATTCGGGAACATGCCAGTCGCACACGACCGCCGTTTCATCTTGATAGAGGCCGCTGTGCAAACAGAAGGGAACCTTGCTCAGCGCGTCAGCGAATTCAAAGTCGGCCGGTGTCCAGTACACGGGATTGCAGCCCAGTATCACAAGCATTTCGACGACACCGGCCCGCATGTCTGACAACAGATCCGCAAGCGACTCAGACTGGCTAACTCGCTGAATCTCCGGCGGCTCGGTGAACGTGATCGTGGTTCCAACGGCGCCAAGCCTTTCATTGATCGCGTGCGCCAGCGCGTGGACGATCGGCGGTTGCGACGGGCCGGCCAAGACAAGGCAAGAGCCGGGGTCACGCTCGAGGCGATAGTTTTGCAGGTCGTCGCTCAGCGCATCGAGCCACTTCGCGGAGACGCCGTCTAAACGGTCTGCCGGGGGCGCCGCAACCTCGATTCCGAGCCGGCGCGCCACCGCGCGTGCAACGGCCTCAATCTGACTGGCTCGCAGCGGCAGCCGGTGATCGGCGATTGCGCCGGTGATCGTGGGCGTGCTTTCAACCACGTACAGCCGATTCATTTCGGCTTCATGACCGTCCGCATGACGAACTTGGCGGCGGCGGATGAACTGCCGAGCATGTTGCAGATGGCCAGGCCCGTGCGATAAGAAGTCACAATCGAGCGACAAAATCACGTCGGCCCTGTCGAAATGAGGCAGGCAGTTCGCATCTTCGCCAAACGCCAACCGCGCTCCTGCATGTGCATTGTCTCGATTGACCGGCTCGTACTGATGCCACTTGGCTTGTGGGTAAGATTCGAGCAGCGCGTTGAGTTGATTGCCTAGCGTGGGCGACAAGACGGATTCAGTCAGAATCCGTAGCCCCGCGCCTTGCTTGGCTTGTGGCAATTGCAACCGCGCGTTGAGTTCGCCGAGCAGCGCGTCCCAACTGCTAATTTGACCGCGGCGCATGACGGTTTGTGAACGATCGGGATCATACAACGACAACACGGCGGCCTGTGCGAATACGTCGGTTGCCCCGGGCCGCAGCAATTCATCGCCGCCCCAAAACGATTCCGGGACCGCCGGATGCTTGGAGTTGCCTTCGATTTTCGTCGGCCGGCCCATGTGGCTTTCGACGAGCACACCCAACACGTCGCCCGCCAGCGCCAGCGCCGTGGCGAAGTACAGCGGCTTGCCGGGCACGATCTGTTCCGGTTGCCGCACATAGGGCACGATCTTCTCTTCGGGCTGGCCGCTGCAGCCATTCAATCCGGCCAGCGCCAGCGACGCGGCCATCAGCGTCAGGAACTGCCGCCGCGTGGGCTCGTCCGACCACTCCGACGCACCGACGGGGAATTCTCGATGTAGCAACTCTTGAAACTCGTCCGTTTGAGCCAACTCGTCGAGGCTCCGCCAATACTCCTTGCCGGTGTGCCCCGCCAGATGCCGGCGAATACGTGCAACTTCAAAGGTGTCTTTTCTAGGCATGCGATCACCGGTGGCAGACGGAACAACTCATCTTGCTTTTCACACCATACTGCTCGGCTAACTTGGCGGAATCAAGCAGTGCGTGGTTTTCGTCATCGGCAGTTGGTTGCCAGCGCATGTTGAAGACTTGGGCGCGCGGCTGAACGTTGTTCTCCGGATTGCGATGACAATCGAGGCACCACTCCATCAACAGCGTGTTTTCGCGCCACATCAACGGCATGTCGTCGACCTGACCGTGGCACGTCACACAGCCGATCCCTTTGTGCACGTGAATGCTGTGGTCGAAGAAGACAAAGTCCGGCAGGTCGTGCACGCGAGTCCATTGGAGCGGCTCGCCCGTGCGAAAGCTGTCCCGCACAGGCTGAAGCATCGGGCTCTCGGCCCATAACTGCGAGTGGCAGTTCATGCAGATCTTGGTCGACGGGATGCCGGCAAACGACGAATTCTCGACCGACGTGTGACAATAACGGCAATCGATGCCGTCATCGGCGACGTGGTGCTTGTGGCTGAACGGAACCGGCTGAGTGCGCACAACGCCCGCTTCGGTCATGTACGGCGACCGCACCAGCACATATCCCACGAGACCAATCCCCGCAGCAATGAACACCGCCCCGAAGATACTGACCCGGGAGATGGTGTTCATGCTCGGGTGGAAGACCTGTGGCATCAGGATGACTTCCTCGAGGAGCAGCGAATCGTGAAAACGATAGACGGCAACATAACGAAGTGCCGAGCATCCGGCAATCGGCCACCGACAAGGTGTTGGAAAAACAGCATCCCGCCGCGGAAGTCGCAAGAATTCCGAAGTTTCGAGAATCGTCCCGTAGCGGAATTCGTGAGAATTCCAAAGTTTCGAGAATTCCGAAGTTTCACAACTTCGAACTTCGGCTACCGCTTTGAAATGTTCGCCTCGTGGAGTGGCTAGCCGGAGCCAGTTGCGGCGAATGATGGCGACGCGCCGGAGAGGATCGTAAGGGAGACGAACTGGAACGGCCCTGAACGAGAGAGGGACGTCGCGGGGCCAAGCCAGCCGAATCGACGGCAGAAGCGGCTGGAGCGATGGACGGCATACCATTGGCGTTTGGCGGTGTTGCCGCTGTGCCGGCGTTTGCGTTTTCCATCGGGCATGGCTGAGCCCTCCATGCTGAATGTCTTTTGCTTATGATGCCAAGCAGCGCCTGTTAGTTCCCTTTATGGCCGCGGCGGATCAAATGTAAAAGGGGTTCGAGCCGCGTACCGGTCGCATGACCCATAACGTTGCCAACACGCTGACGATTGTTCCACTGGTCAACAAAATGCTGTTCAGGATCATGGTGTCGCCTCCATTCAAAATTTGCTCATCTGTCCCCGATCTAAAGAAGAAATTGAACGCAATCAGTGTGCCATGTCCGACGGGGGTGGCTGGGGCTGAGTCCGCGAAGCCCCGGCTTACGACAGACTGGGGCTTCGCGGACTCAGCCCCAGCCACCCAAGGCTAACCAGAAAGACGATGTTGGGACACGACCGCGAAAGACAATGAATCGATGCTGACGCGGCGTCCTCTTGTGGTCGAAATGATCACCCGCGGCCGCGAATCGCGACACTTTCAACGGTGCGAAAGCAGTCTGGGATGAGTCGGCGGGAGTCGCTATAATCCGCAAAGTCAGCCGAGTCTTCCACTCGCACCCGCACCCATTTGATCTTCATAACGTGCAAGCTGATGGACAGGCATTGCGCGGGGTAAAGGAGTGCCAACCTTGTCAACTGTGAACGCGAACGAAACGAACGCCACGCGAATTCCTGCCGACACCGCCGGCGACGTGAACGGCCATGCTGCGTCGAACGGCAATGGCCGGGCGTCGCGTGAACGCCGCCGCGCGACGGCCGAAACGATGGCGGCCAAGCAGCAGGATATTTCGGTCAGCGAGTTCTTCGCCAAGAACCGGCACCTGTTGGGTTTCGACAACCCGCGCAAGGCGCTGCTGACGACCGTGAAAGAGGCGGTCGACAATTCGTTGGACGCCTGCGAAGAGGCGGGTATCACGCCAGAGATCTGGGTGCACATCGAAACGACCGGCAACAATCGCTACAAGGTCGGCGTGCAAGACAACGGGCCGGGGATTGTAAAGAAACAGATCCCGCTGATCTTCGGCAAGCTGCTATACGGCTCGAAATTTCATCGGCTGCGAATGAGCCGCGGCCAGCAAGGGATCGGCATCAGCGCGGCCGGCATGTACGGGATGCTGACGACGGGCAAGCCGGTGAAGATCATCTCGAAGACATCGCCCCGGAAGCCGGCTCACTACTTCGAGATTCAGATCGACACCAAACGCAACCATCCCGAAATCATCAACGGCAAGGGGGACGGCGAAGACATTCCGGCCGGCGAGAAAGGGCACAAGCACATCACCGATCACGGCATCGAATGGGTCGCGTATTACGACGCCGAGGAGGGCAAGTCGCCGAAGGAAGTGGCCAGCGGCACGCGCGTGACGATCGAAATGGAAGGCCGCTATCAGCGCGGCCGCGGCAGTGTCGACGACTATTTGGAGCAGACGGCAATCGCCAACCCGCACGTGACTCTGCATTACATCGACCCGGATAACAACAAGAAATCGTACGCTCGTTCGACCGAGCAACTGCCACCCGAGCCGAAGGAAATCAAGCCGCACCCGTACGGCATCGAATTGGGCCGGCTGTTGACGATGCTCAAGGACACCAAGGCCCCGACGTTGTCGCAATTCCTAACGCACTCGTTCTCGCGAGTCAGTTCTTCTGTGGCGCGCCGGATTTGTGAAGCGGCAAAGGTCGGCACGCGCGCATCGCCCAAACGCATTGGCCGCCGCGAGGCGGATTCGCTGTATCAGGCGATCCAAAGCACGAAGATCAGTGCGCCGGGCACCGATTGCATCTCGCCGATCGGCGAAGAACTGTTGCTGAAAGGTCTGTACCAAGTGGTGCCCGGCGAGTTCTACTGCGCGGCGACTCGGCCGCCGTCAGTATATCGCGGCAATCCGTTTCAGATCGAGGTCGCGCTGGCATTCGGCGGCACCAGCGTGGCTCAAAAAATCTCGCGCGAGGCGCTGGCGGAATTGCTCGGCGAGAGCGACGCCCGCACGCTCAGGCAGTTTATTGTCACCACGTTCGACGGCCTCGGGCCCGACTCGGCGGACCGCATTCTGAAAGAGGCCAACATGGGCACTCGGCAGTCGCCGGGCAAGCTGAAGAAGGCCGACATCGACCGGCTGCATCAGGCGATGCGGAACGTGAATCTGTCGGAAGGCCAGTCGATGCAGGTGCTGCGTTACGCCAACCGCGTGCCGCTGCAATTCCAGCAAGC
>JBGTKH010000363.1:0-4953 GCA_041744735.1 Pirellulaceae bacterium
GGCGCGGCATAGCTGTCCCACGTGGCGATGCCCGAAGCGGCGTGATCGTTGCGCGGCACGACCGTCTTCAACGGTGCGACGAAGCGCGAGCCGCCGTCCAACAGCGGCTCGCCGAAGTTAACGTGATACAGCATCTGCATCTCGGCCGGGCTGCCGGACAGATTTTCGATCTCGTCGCGGATGCGAAAGCCCATTTCGCCGGCCTTCGTCTTGACTGTGGTCGTCATCCGCAGCTTGAGAAAGTGGAAACGCGTTTCCTCGACCACGCCGGTCACCGTGATCTCGCGGCTATCGCTGTCGATGGTGACTTCGACCTGGTGCGCCGGTTTGTTGCCGATGCGGCCGTGCAGCGGGTACTTCAACTTGCCGTCGTCGCCGAACTCTGGCGCGCCGTTGCTCTCGAGACCGCAGCGCGCCAACAACTCGTCGAAGCCGTCGAGCCACCCCAGGCCGCTCGGTTCGCTGATCGGAACAAACTTCGGATGCACGGGCCCACGCACGGGCGATTGCCAGCCAATGCGCTGTCCTTGCTGATGCATGTCCCAGACACTCATCCCGCGCGTCGGCAGGACTCGGATGGAGATTTCGCCGTTGGAAAGTCCCACGATATCAACGCCGTCGGAGAGCCCGCCGCGCTTCGTGTACTTCTCGACAGCTAACCCATCCGCACCAGGCAGAGTGAAGATCTCCGCATGGTCGCCGGAATCGAGATACTTGTTTTCGCTGACGTCGAGGATGGTCCAAGTTTTCGCGGGCATGACACACTACTCCCAGATTCTCTGGCCAAAGAAGCAATCCGGCACATCGCGGCCGGCGACGAGACGTGTGTCAATGTAAAAGGTTTCGGCTGTGCGTTCCAGCACTGCCGCTTGCCAGGGGTCGGGTGTTCAGAAATTCATTTTTTGTAGGCAAGCGATGTATAATCCGAAAACCCTTCGATCGCAAAAAATGAATTTCTGAACACCCGACCCCGTTCTGCGATCCGGTGAGGCTCGCGCTCAGACGGGAAAGTCATACCTCCGTACCTCCTTACTTGCGAGCCACAGCGAAAGCGAATACAAAGAACGCTGGCTTTCGGACTATTCTGCGTGACCGGTTGGCCCGGTCGTCACCAGCCTGTGGAGATGAAGCGAGTCATGATTTCACCGAGCGTTGTCAAAGGGGATAGTGTGAGCCCGATTCTGGACCGGGCATTGGATGCGGGCGAGGGTTTGTTGCGGCTGACGCCGACGTGGGTGCCGCGCAGTTTTCTGCATCCGGGACGCCGCATCAAACTGTTTCCTGGCGATTTGTATGCCTACGGAGCGGACCGCGGCGGGATTGATGAGCGCTGGTTCGCCAGCACCACCGAGGCGGCGAACGAAGGCCGCGTGTGGCACGAAGGGCTGAGTTTCTGTAGCTTCGAGGGAAAACAGTTCTTGCTGAAGGACGCCGTCGCCGAGGGTGGTGCGCGCGTGATCGGCAAACCGCTGTTCGACAAATATAGCCGCTGGCCCGTCTATTCAAAATTCTTCGACAACATGGGACCGATTCCGCACCACATGCACCAGAGCTTCAAGCATGCAGAGCTGACTGGCCAGGAAGGCAAGCCGGAGAGTTACTACTTCCCGCCGCAATACAACAACGTCGACAACAATTTCTGCTACACGTTCATGGGCCTGGAGCCGGGCACGACGAAGGACGACGTGCGCCGCTGTTTGCAGAATTGGAACCAAGGGGACAACGGCGTGCTCGACCTGTCGCGGGCCTATCGGCTGAAGCGCGGCACGGGCTGGCTGATCCCGCCCGGAGTGCTGCACGCGCCCGGCTCGCTGTGTACCTACGAACCGCAATGGGGCAGCGACGTGTTCGGCATGTTCCAGTCGATCGTCGAGGGGCGCTACGTGCCGTGGTCGCTGCTGGTGAAGGACGTGCCCAAGGACAAGCATCAGGACTTGGACTTCATCATCGACCAGCTCGACTGGGACAAAAACGTCGACACACACTTCAAAGACCACAACTACCTGGAGCCGCTCGCGGCCGGTCAAGGCAAAGGCTGGGTCGACAAGTGGATCGTGTACGGGCTGGTCGACGGCGCGCAACTGTTCAGCGCCAAGGAACTGACCATCGAGCCCGGTGCGAAGTGCACTCTCAAGGACCCCGGCGCCAGCGGCTGGATCACCGTGCAAGGCAAAGGCCGCATGGGCAAGTTGAACTTGCAGACCCCCGCCATGATCCGCTTCGGCGAGGAAACCGAGGACGAAGTCTACATCACGCACGAAGCCGCCACGCGCGGTGTCGAAATCGAAAACACCGGCAGCGAACCGCTCGTCGGGCTGCGGTACTTCGGGCCCGATACGTTTGATAAAGTGCCCAGCGTCGGAGATCACAAATAGGTTTAGAGCATGAGTGTCGTCGAGTCGCCAGCGGCCGAACAACGATTTGTCTGGTACGGTCTTTCGTGGGATCAGTACGAGGGATTATTGCGTACGTTTGGCGATCGCCGGCTGCGGCACACTTATGTAGAGGGGGCATTGGAAATCGTGTCACCGTCGCTGGACCATGAATCGACAAAGTCTTTGCTCGGCGCCTTCGTGGAGATGTCGTGTCGACTACTGAAGTTGCCGCGTAAGAGCATCGGCTCGACGACCATGAAGAAGAAAGCTTGGCGGCGTGGGCTGGAGCCGGACGAGGGATTTTACATGGGGGTCGATTCGGTGCGGCAAATGAAGTCGCGGCGGCGATTCGATCCCGAGCGTGATCCACCGCCTGATTTAATCGTCGAGGTGGACATTACCAGCAGCAGCCAAGACCGCATGCATTTTTACCGCCGCTTGCGAGTTCCTGAAGTTTGGCGATTCTCGAACGAGGTTGTTGAATTCTTCGCGCTGGCGACAAGCGGCCGGTATCGCAAGATCACTCGAAGCCGGGTGTTTCCCTTTCTCAAAGCGGCCGACCTGACTCGGTTTGTGGCCAAACGAGACGACATCGACGATACAGAACTGGAGTTAGAGTTTGAGCAGTGGGTCCGCAACCAACTGGGACCTAGCGCAAATTAGCCTACGAAACACTCAAAGGGAGAATTCGATTATGGGTCAACCCGTCGTACATTTTGAAATCGGCTGCCGCGATCCGAAAGCGACAAAGCAGTTCTACTCGCAACTATTCGATTGGCAGATCGAGTCGATGGGTCCCGCGGAAATGATCTCCACGGGTTCGGAGGCCGGCATTCAAGGACACATCACGTCGCTGGGCCACGAGCCGCTCAATTACGTCGCCGTCTATGTGCAGGTCGATGACTTGCAGGTGTACTTGGATAAGGCCGAGTCACTTGGCGGCAAGACAATGATCCCGCCAACCGAAGTCCCGGGCATGGGCCACTTCGCTTGGCTGACCGATCCCGAGGGAACGATCGTGGGGTTGTGGAAACCGATGGTGTAAGGTTGGGCCGATGAGCGTCACGTCCGAACAAGCCGACCGGTTCGTCGTCCTCTACGGCGTTCCGTGGGACACGTACGAGGGCATCCTCGACGCGCTCGACGAACACTACTTGCGACACACGTACGTCGAAGGCACGCTCGAGATGCGAGCCTTGGTAAACGGCGTCTCGTGGCAGCAGTACAAAAGGTTTCTCGAAGCGCTCAGCGACTACAATCTGAGACATTCGTATGACGGATGGACGCTGGAACTCATGTCACCCCGCAAAGATCACGATTGGGTTAAGAGCATTCTCGGTCGCATGGTCGAGACAATGGCATACGAATTGAACATCCCGATTCAAAGCGTCGGCTCGACAACATTGACAGGCGATAGCGTCGAGCGCGGATTGCAGCCCGACGAGTCATACTACGTTGCCAATGAATCGAAAGTCCGGGGTAAGTCGACGTACGATCCGGATTTCGATCCTCCGCCGGATCTCACGATTGAAGTGGATGTGACGCACAGCAGCGTGAAGCGACTTCCGCTGTTCGCTGCCCTCGCCGTACCCGAAGTCTGGCGGTACGACGGGCAGCGAGTCATTTTTTATCGGCGGGGCAAATCTCGCAAATACACCGAAACTCAACGCAGCGTCAGCTTCCCATTCTTGTCACCCGCTGACGTGACGAGATTCTTAGAAAAACATACCGAAATGGACGAGAACTCACTCGTTCGTTCATTTGCCAAATGGGCGATGCAACAATATCGAGAACATACGAATCCGCAGGCGCAAAATCCCAAGAAACGAAAGGGCCGTTGATCTATGGCTGCGACACATTCCAATCCGTATCCAAAACTTCACAACGCCATGTGGCCCGGCTTGGTCGGGAAGGGGGACGGTGAAGGTCAAGAGCCGCCGATCAGTCTGGAACGCATGCTGGATCTTACGACCGCGGCCGAAGTTGACGGCCGGAAGTTCGACGGCATCGACTATTTCCTCTTCCTGCCCCACACCGATCCGCAAGCCACGGACGACGAGCTAAAGAAAATTGCCGACCTCATCGCGTCGAAAGGTTTTGCGGTCGGTTCGCTGGTCGCTCCGGTGTGGCCGGGAACGGTGGGCGATTCGGCGATGGGCGACGACGCGGCGCGGGAAAAGTTTCTGAGCGCCGTGAAGGTGGCCTGCCGGATCGCGGGCGTCTTTAATAAACACGGCGTGCGCAAGTACGGCGTCATTCGCATCGACTCGGCGGAATTCGGCGTCAACAAGTGGCGCGAAGATTCGCCGGCCAACACGAAAAAGATCGCGGCCACCTTTCGCGCCGCGGCCAAGATCGCGGCCGATCACGGCGAACGGCTGGCGGCCGAAGGCGAAATCTGCTGGGCCGGCATGCATTCGTGGAAAGACATGCTCGACCTGCTGGAAGAAGTCGGCATGCCCGAGACGCTCGGTTTTCAGGCCGACATGGCTCACACGTATCTGTATCTCCTGGGCTACAACGCCCCCGAACATGCCCTGCTTCAACCCGGCTACAGCGAAACGGACTTCTACGCCGC
>JBGTKH010000364.1:0-7590 GCA_041744735.1 Pirellulaceae bacterium
AACGGCATCTCGCTTGAACTCGTCGGTGAACTGCCGACGCGGCTGCGGGCTCTCCTTCGTAAGCTTCTTGCTCATCTTGGCGGTCTCCTAGACCGGCCATTCTAAGCCCTGGGCGCGCCCGGATTTTGGTCACCACCTCAGCGGCCATCGCCCGTACGCTAGGCGCTGAGGGCACGTCCGTTGGCCATAATGCTTCCTCCTCCCCTTCAAGGTCTAGCAGCACCTGTTTAGCCATCGAACAATCTCCGCGACGAGAGGCGATCCCGCTCCAGTTCCGTCTTCAGGCCCGGCCACGACTGCTCGTCGTAACCCGACTCGTCAGCAAGCCACTGGTCGATGAGGTCAATCGCTTTCTGGCGAGGTACTGGCTGAACCAACTCGACGCGCACTTCCGCGCCTTCCGGCAGGCCGTCGGACTCCTCTAATAACACCACACCGTTCTTGACGCGACCGCGATAGATCATGGGCATGTTCCTTGGTGGCCTGAAGCGGAGTTAGGAAGCGTGTCAGGAACGAATTTCTGCGGCCGCGTTACGCGATCGACTCAAGTGGTTCGATTGGTACCTTGTGGCGATGCGGACTCGACATGGGCCTTGCGTGGTCGGCTCAATTTGCGGTCGGTTTCTCGTGCGCGGCGTGCTTTTGCCGGGCATGGAAGGTTCGTCCTGGGTTGGCCGAGTTCTTTCATCCAGGCCTTTGTGCCGAACACGCCGGCCAAGAGGCCCTGGATCGTGAATTGCATGTCCAGCTTTGGCCATTCGATGGCCAGCCCCGGTCCCATGATCTTGATCTGTTTCAGGGCCCGCGGTGCGGCGTCGCGCAGACCTTCGAGCAACTGCGTCGGTACCGTCAAGGTGCAGCCATTGTTTAGCTCGATCACCACATGGCCGCGCTTGCTGTCGTACCGCACATTCGTCGCCAGTGGCTGCGATCGCAGTTCCGACTCGCCACGCCGCTTGGCGTCGGCACACATTTGGTCGAACTCTTGCGACGTATACGTCCACTGTCCCGCCTTGATTGTGTCGTTGGCGCTAGCCATGAATCTGCCTCCACTGGTCCAGTAAGAACTCGTTGTGCGCTGCGACCACACGCAGTGCGGCCAATTGCACTCGCCGCGTAGCCCGATGATGTCCACGAATCCACGGGCGACCATCATCCTCAGCGAGCATGACAACGACTTCGGCGTCATTCTTCCAGGCGTGGACGTGTGGCGGCTCGTGGTCGTCCACATAAATCATAACGCGAAATCCGTTTTTCCGTAGCACCGTGGGCATGTTGTAAAATAACCTAACCCCATCGAATCATCAACTCGCCCCGCATCTGTCCTCGACCAATTTGACCGCTAGCCCTTGGCCGCACAACTAGCCGACGTCGCCGAGATCGAGTGCTTCTCCATATCGCACCTGCACCATGCGGCGAATTCGCGAGTAGGCGGTGTTGTGAAGTTCGGGGTCGGAGGCGACTAGGGATTGGGCGTCGCGGCGGGCTTCGTCTAGTAGCGCGGCGTCGCGGGTTAGGTCGGCGATGCGCAGCGGGGGGAGGCCGTGTTGTTTGGTGCCGAACAGGTCGCCGGGACCGCGAAGTTGGAAGTCGATTTCGGCCAACTCGAAGCCGTCGGTGGTTTGCACGAACGAATCCAAACGGCGCTGTGATTCTTCGTTGCGCGGGGTGGCGAATACGCACAAGTAGCCGGGGTGCGAGCCGCGGCTGATGCGGCCGCGCAGTTGGTGAAGCTGGGCCAGACCGAATCGCTCGCCGTTTTCGATCGTCATCACGGTGGCGTTCGGTACGTCGACACCAACTTCCACGACCGACGTGGCCACCAACACTTGCGTTTCTCCGCGGCGGAATTTTTCCATCGCGGCCTCTTTGTCCGCGGCGCTCATGCGACCGTGGATCAGGCCGAGGCGGAACTCTTCAAGTTCACCGTTGGCCAGTTCCTCGAAGGCTGACTCGACGCTGGAGACCGCGGCGGAAAAGGGGTCGGGAGTCTTTTTCGACTGTACGGATTCGGCGTCTGGCGGCGGGTGAGTCGAAAAAGACTCCCGACCCCGTTCGTCGTCCAACTCGTCATCTAATTCGTCATCGGTTGGCCCCTGATCAAAAGTGCGTGAATCGACCAGCGGCGTGATCACAAAACCCTGCCGGCCCTCGCGCAGCTTTTTGCCGAAGAACTCCCACCAGCGCGCCCGCTTCTCGCCGTCGCCCAGATACGTGTGAATCGGCTGACGGCCGGGCGGGGCTTCGCGCAGCGTCGAGACGTCCAAGTCGCCGAACAGCGTCATCGACATGGTGCGCGGGATCGGCGTGGCGGTCATTACCAGATAATGCGGATCGAGCGCGGCTTGCTTCAGCGTGGCTCGCTGCCGCACGCCGAACTTGTGTTGCTCGTCGATCACCACCAGCCCGAGCTTGGCGAATTGCACGTCGGCGCTGAGCACCGCGTGCGTGCCGACGATCAGATCCACCTGGCCGGCGGCGATCGATTCCAGCGTCGCTCGGCGCAGCGCGGGCGTCAACGAACCGGTCAGTAGCGCGATTCTCACGCGGCTCTCGGCCAGGTTGCGGGCCAGCGTGCGGGCATGTTGCTGAGCCAGCACTTCCGTCGGCGCCATCATCACGGCTTGATAACCGTGAGCGACCGTGAGCAGCATCGCATACTCCGCCACGACCGTCTTGCCGCTCCCCACGTCGCCTTGCAGCAGCCGATTCATCGGAAACGGGCGAACCATGTCGGCCCCAATTTCCGTGATCGCTTGACTTTGCGCCGCGGTCAGCTCGAACGGGAACAGGCGGCGGATGCGTGCGTCGATCTTCGCGGTCGCTTCCAACGGCGGCGCTCGCCGTTTGCCGGTCAGTTGATGCCGCCGCATGGCCAGCGCGATTTGCAGCACCAGCAGCTCTTGATAGATGAATCGCCGCCGCGCTTGCTCCAGACACGCCGCGTCGTTGGGCGAATGAATTTGCGGCAGCGCGGCGCGGATCGGCCACAGGTTGTGCGTGTCCAGGTACTCATCGGGAAACACCTCATCAACCAGTTCCGTGTGCGTCTCGACGACGCCCTGCACGATCCGCCGCATCTGCGATTGGTTGATGCCTTCGGTCAGCGGATACACGGGCAGGATGCGGCCCGCGGGCACGTCTTCATCATCTCCCAACAACTCGACGCGCGGATGATGCATCTCCCAGCGAAACGCATTCCGCTTGGGCGTCCCGGCCAGCAGCACCTTGCGGCCGTAATCGAATTTCTGCCGCATGAATGGCTGGTTGAAATACAACGCTCGCAGGTACTCGTTGCCTTGCCGGATCAACACCCCCAGCATCGATCGGCCCGTTCCCGTGTTGCGCAGATCGATCTCCTCGACCGTGCCGCAGACGCTGCAAAGCTGGTCCTCCTCAAGCTGCCCGATCGCCCGCAGCTCGCTCATGTCCTGATAGGCCCGCGGGAAGAAGAACAACACGTCCCGCGCGAACTTCAAGTCGAGCCGCGCCAGCAACTCGGCCCGCTGCGGCCCCACGCCCTTCAAATACTGAACCGGCGTCCCCAACATCTCCGCCGGCGATTTTTGCCCGTGGCTGCTCATGCGGCCATTTTAGCGAATGCCGTGCACGGGAACATCAGCCACACAACAAACTCGGTCAAAACGACTTGGTCCACGTCAGATTATAATCTCAAGATTGCCGATACGCTTGTAGAAAAGCATCTCGGTTGATACCACTCTGCGTGCAAATTGTTCGCAGCGTCGAGCCCTTGATCCGCCGATGGTTCGGCATTGTCAGCGGTGTAGTCGTACCATCTGGGTTCTGCCGCAGCATGGCGATATGTTCCGCCTCGCGTACCAGCGTGAACCCTAGTCGCTCAAGTGCTCGAATGACCCGCCGCCGCGGAGCGTCCTCGGGAAACTTGGCCATCAGGCCTCCAAAGTCGCTTCGTCAAGGAAAGCCTCGAGTACCGGTGACTCTGATTCGACCACGTCGCTGCCAAAGGTGTCGATGTGGAAGCGGATGGCGGATTGGACGTCGGCCATCGCCTCGTCGTACGTATCACCCTGTCCTACGACGACCCCTTTCAAGCCCAGCGGATAGGCAACAAAGCCGTCCGGATGTTTTTCTACGATCACTTTAAACTGAGACATGCGGCACCTCGTCAAGCGGGAATCAATCTTTTGCCATTATGACACAGACGTGGCCTCCTCGCCCCTGCTGAGTCGCGAAAGAAAGTAGACGGGCGTCGCTTGTGCTCAGACGCCCCGCTTCGATTGTCGTTAGCACGTCAACTCATCGTGCACGCAACCCCTGGACGACGGCGTGCTCTCCGGCATCCTCGTCCACATAGAGCCGCATTTCACTCATGGCGAATTGTCCCGCGGCGTGTTCTGACGTTTGAGTTCATCATACTGCGAGTCGTCAGCCGCCAGTTCAGCGTCAACCTCTTTGCGGTTCGCGTGGTAATAGGCAAACGCCGCATAGATCTGGCCGAGCGAAAGATGCGGATACGTTTGGGCAATTTCCTCGGCGCTTTGACCTTGCCGGTAAAGTGTGGCGATGCGATGGACCGTGATTCGTGTTCCGTCAATGCGAATCCGGCCGCCGCAGACTTCAGGTGTTTTCACAAGCATCGTGTCCAGCATCGAAGCTCAGCACCAGCTATCCTTCCGTTGATCAGCGTTGTCTGTAACAGGCACGCCCGACGCTCGGTTGTTCAGCATATTCCGTCCTAGGCACTCCGGCCGCGCCATTACCTGGGTCTCCCCTCTGCCAAAGCAGCTATCACACGATTTACTTCTGCTTCAAATGCCGGGAACAACCTCTCACCTTCAGCAAGTTCATTGTCATGCCCCACTACTTCCATGCGATACGCTAACTCCGCACCGGCTCGTGCTCCCATGATAATCATGTGCGCCTTTAGTGTATGTGCCAATTTTTGGCAACGTCTGGCGTCAGCGGCGGACAGCGCCTTTCGCATGTCCGAAAGGAAACGAGGAAACTCTTCCAATGCGACAAGGAGCATTTCGCCAAGCAATTCTGAATCGCCACCCACTGCCTTCAGTGCCGACTCCCAATCGATGGCCCCAGAACGACCATGCAAATCGCTGATTAGTTCTCCCGCTGTCGCATAGCGATCGACAACACTTTTCCGAAGGCATTTCAGACAGATCCGTTCCAACTCAACAGGAACCGAATCGTCGATCATTCTTGGCGGCTTCGGCTCACGGTTCAGGATCTCCTCGAGAATTCCATTCTCGTCATCGCCACCAAACGGACGCCGCCCGACGAGCATTTCGTACAATACCACGCCCAAGGCCCAAATGTCGGTGCGGCCGTCGAGGCGGTGAGTCTCGCCGCGCACCTGTTCCGGGGCCATATACGGGATGGTTCCGGCAATCTGGCCGGCAAGATGCCCTTGCGTACGTTCATCGATGGCCAGCCCGAAATCGGCAAGCCTGGAATTGCCTGCCTTATCTATGAGAATGTTGCTCGGTTTCACGTCACGGTGGACAAAGCCGGCGGCGTGCGCGAATCTCAGCGCGTCCGCAACCGGTGCAAGGAGCGTTCTGATTCGACTATAGGTGGGTTTATTCGAATCCAGATATTTACGTAGTGAACCTCCCTCGACATATTCCATCACAACAAAGGGCGTTCCGTCGCCCGCCCGCCAAATATCGTAAACAGAAACGATGTTCGGATGCCTCAATTTGGCAACGGTACGGGCTTCCTCGAGAAATTGCGTCATCTCGTCATCAGACTTGAATCGATCCGGACGGGGCGATTTGATCGCCACTTCTCGCCGGAGTTCGTCGTCCCATGCCAGATACACGTTGCCCATCGCCCCATGGCCAATCAGTGTGCGAATCTCGTAGCGGCCCAGCCGATGGCCGACTGGTACAGGCTGTCCATCGCGACCGCCGAGTGGGACAAACGCTTCGGTTTCGTCTTGGGTCTTGTCTTTCTTTCCGGCTAGAAGGGTCTTTACACAGTCAATGAGTTTGGTACCGTCGTACGACTTCTCCACAAATGCCGCTCCGTGCTGGAGGAACCATTCCGTCGCATCGCGTTCCGTAGAAAGTGAGAACGCCACGAGCGGAAGGTCAGAGTTCCGTTCATGCATCCAACGAGCTAGTGCTACGCCTGTCTCGAATCCGCCCATTGTCGCCTTTTCGCCTAGAATCCTTCCGCCGGGCATCATCACGTCGAGAATGGCAAGGTCGAATTTGTCACCTTGTCGAGCGAAGATGGTCATGGCGCTGTCGGCGTCGTGCGCGGTGACCACAGTGAAGCCTGCGTCCTCAAGTTTGGGCGAGATTCTTTGACGAATGAAAGGGTCGTCCTCGACCCACAGCAAGGCTTTTCTGTTAACCCCAACGTTCGTTCCACCAGCGACGCTTCTTACCGACCCGCGCTTGCTGCGAAGAAAGATGACCAGTACCCAGGCACAGGCACCGCAGAAAGTTGTGGCAAGAATAGTCCAAAACCAGGTCTGCACGTTTTCATTCCTGCGATTCGAAGGGAGCCGTCATTCCATCCCTAGTTCCGCGGTCGCTTCGTATCGTACTTCATGGCCGTTCTCCAACGCAAGAATGTTATGCAGCGTGATGCGGGTGATGGGTTCGACCAGCATCAACTGAACATCTGGCCTTGGCCGACGGCTTCGAAGGCGTTTTTGATGTGTTGGATGGTGGGCTTGCGCTGGCCGGCGGGCCAGGTGATGGCGATGACGTCGAAGCGGGCCGAGCAATCGAGCATGTTGTGACGATTGAGGTAGGCAAGGGCCAGGTAATCGATCTTCTCCGAGTTGAGCAACTGTAAGAAGTCGTTGAAGTCGGGCGGTAGTCGGATCGTAGCCATAGTGCACGATGCGCAAAAACTCCAGCGCTTCCAATCGTTCCTGCGGCGTCTTGGAAAGCCAATATGCGCGCTGATCGTCGCTCTCTTCCAGAGAAGCTACCGAAAGTACGCTGCGATCCAGTTTGTACGCGGAAATAGGATCGTTTGCCGTTGCATCTTTGTTGGTCGTCATATGGATATTCTACCTTCTCGGCTTCCGCCGGGGGAAGGTTCGTGACCGCCGTCATCTTTCCCTGCAGGTTAGTCAACTGAACATCTGGCCTTGGCCGACGGCTTCGAAGGCGTTTTTGATGTGTTGGATGGTGGGTTTGCGCTGGTTGGCGGGCCAGGTGATGGCGATGACGTCGAAGCGGGCGGAGCAATCGAGCAGGTCGTGGCGTTTGAGATAGGCGAGTGCCAGGCGTGTCAGACGGCGCTGTTTGTCTGGCGTGATGGCTTCGGCGGGGTGGCCGGCTTCGTGAGATTGGCGCGTCTTGACTTCCACGAACACGATGGTGCGGCCGTCGACGGCGATCAGGTCGAGTTCGCCGAGGGTGTCTCGCTGGCCGCGGGCGATGATCTTGTAACCCAGTCGCCGCAGAAAGCGGGCGGCGGCGGCTTCGCCACGTTCGCCGAGCGTCTTGGCGCGGGTCCACTCGCGAAGCTGGTCGCGGATTTCGGAGACGATGCCCATCGGAGTTGGTTTGGCGATCGGGTGGCTGGGGCTGAGTCCGCGAAGCCCCAGCGTGCGACGCACTGGGGCTT
>JBGTKH010000365.1:0-8182 GCA_041744735.1 Pirellulaceae bacterium
GGCTTGTAATCCAGCAGATCCAAATGCGGCGGCGAGCCGGTCAGGTGCAAGTAAATCACCTGCTTGGCCTTCGCCGGAAAATGCGGCTGCTTCGGCGCCAACGGATTGACCGTGGCCGCCGCGGACGCTGCTCCGCCACCCAACGTCGCCAGCGCAATCGCGCCAATGCCGGCCGCCGACTCCTGCAGAAAATGCCGTCGGGTTTGTGATTGAAGGCGTTCGATTTGAGAATGCATTTGTTAGTCCTTATCGCTTCATCATCATCTCATCCAAATTCAACAGCACATTGCTCACAACCATCCACGCGGCCAGATCAGTTAGGTCAGAGTCTGGCGGCGCCGCGCCGAGGGGGACGGTGGCGATGCGTTTGGCTTTGTCGGCGTCGTTGGCAAAGCGCTCGCGAGCTTGCTCGTGCAGACGAACCAACCGATCGAGTTCATCGGGGGTCGGAGGCCGAGCCAGGCAGAGGCGGAAGCCGTAGCTGGCCCGTTCGCTCGGCGACGAACCGGCGGCTGTCATTCGCCGAGCCAGCGCTTGAGCGGCTTCGACATAGACGGGATCGTTCAGCGTAACCAGCGCTTGCAGCGGCGTGTTGGTTCGATCGCGGTGCAGCGTGCAGACTTCGCGGTTCGGTGCGTCGAAGGTGGCCATCGACGGGTACGGATTCGAGCGGCGCCAGGTGGTGTACAGTCCGCGGCGATAGCGGTCTTCGCCTTCGCTGGCCTGCCAGTCGATGCCGCTGCCGAACGCGGCGCTGATGCCCAGCGACGGTTGCGGCGGTTTGACCGGCGGGCCGTGCAACTTGGCACTCAACAGCCCGCTGACCGACAACGCCTGATCCCGAATCATCTCGGCCGACAAGCGGAACCGCGGACCGCGCGCCAGCAAACGGTTTTCGGGGTCGCGTTCCATTAACTCGGGCGTGACTCGCGACGATTGGCGATACGCGGCCGACCTTACCAACAGCTTCAGCACGTGCTTCATGTCCCAATGCTGCTGCACCAATTCCGTCGCCAGCCAATCGAGCAATTCGGGGTGTAACGGCAATTCGCCCTGCGTGCCGAATTCTTCGCTGGTGCGGACGATGCCGACGCCGAAGATCTGCTCCCAATATCGGTTGACGATCACACGGGCAGTCAGCGGGTTGTTTTCGTCCACCAACCACTTCGCCAACGCCAACCGGTTCACGGGCGTCCCTTCTGGCAGCGGATGAAATTCCCGCGGCAGACCTTCCGTCACCTCGCGGCCGAGATCGAGAAAATTTCCGCGCAGTTGAATCTGCGTTTTGCGACGCTTCCCCTCGGGCAACTCGCGCATCACAGGGACCGTCGTGTGCGGCTTCACTTCGGCAAGCTGTTTTTTCAAGGCCGCCAAGCGGTCCTTTGCCGACGGCGCGTCCGCGGCGGCGCTCTGCTGCGGGCGTTCCAATTCCGCAATCTCCGCTTCCAACTGGGCCTTCTGTTCTTGCTGCTCCTCGGTGAAGAAACTGAGCAGCGGGCTCTCGTCGCGCCGGTCTGCGTCGTCCGTGTTGTTGAAAATCGCGAACAGGCGGAAGTATTCCTCCTGCGACAGAGGATCGTATTTGTGGTCGTGGCATTGAGCGCACATCATCGTCGTGCCCATCCACACCGCCAGCGTGGTGTTTACGCGGTCGACGATGGCCACGTTGCGGAACTCTTCGTCGTTCGTGCCGCCCTCGTTGTTGGTCAGCGTGTTGCGATTGAAGGCGGTCGCCGTCAATTGCTCTTCGGTCGGCGCGGGCAGCAGATCGCCGGCAATTTGCTCGATCGTAAACTGGTCGAACGGCTTGTTGGCATTCAGCGAATCGATCACGTAATCGCGATAGGCCCAAATCGTGCGCGCCGGGTCGTCGGCGTAACCGGCCGAGTCGGCGTAGCGGGCCAAGTCGAGCCACGTCCGCGCCCAGTGTTCACCGTACGACTTTTTCTCCAGCAGGCGATCGACCAGTTTTTCATAGGCGTCGGCACTGGTGTCGTTGACAAACTGATCGACCTCGTCCAACGTCGGCGGCAATCCCGTCAGATCGAGCGACACGCGGCGCACGAGCGCGTAACGATCGGCTTCCGGCGACGGTACCAGCGCTTCGCGCAGAAGGCGATCCAGGATGAAGTAGTCGATCTCGTTGCGCGGCCACGAGGGCAGTGTTTCGACGTTGGCGGCGAAGGTGGCATGGCCGGGATTGTTCTCCCGAAGTCTCACGACTTCGGCTACGGTTTGTTGGATGTCGGGCAACGGTGGGCGGACGGGCTTTACGTAGGCCCAGTGTTTGGCGTACGGCGCGCCTTGCTTGACCCATTGCGTAAGCAGTTGAATGTCGCGGGCCGTCAGCTTCTTGCCGCTGTCCACGGGCGGCATGCGTTCATCCGCATCTCCCGACGTGATGCGGCGAATCAATTCGCTCTCTTCCGGCTTGCCGCGCACGATCGTCGTGTACCCGCCGAGATCGGCGAAGGCGCCTTGCTCGTTGTCCAACCGATAACCATCCGTCCCGCCCTTTCGCTCCTTCGCGTCGGGACCGTGACATGCAAAACATTGGTTCGACAAGATCGGCCGAATGTCGCGGTTGAAATCCACCGTGTCGTCGGCCGCCAACGGTGCCGCGCATAGGGCCAGCGCCAAAAGACACACGCCGCTGGCTAACACCCGCAAATATCGCCGACGTATCGCGTATTGCAAATCGCGGCCGGACACCAATGTTAAGTCCATCGTGCTCGTCCTTGTATTCGTTCTTAAACTCGCCGTTCATTGTAGCACAAGACGGTTTGTGACAAACGACGTTTGTGCTTATGCTGATGGTATGAACACACTTGCTCAAATCGAATCCGCAATCTGGTTGTTGAATGTCGACGAGCTTCACGAGCTTGAACAGAAGGTCCGCGAAGTCCAACGGGCTAAGGACAAAAGCAACACTGGAAGTACGCTCGATCTGCCACCGTTGAAAATCGGGCCGATGGTGCGTCCGCTGAGCCCCGACGACGACCTGCTTAGCGAGATGCTCGATGACACACGGTTTTGATACCACATTCCTCGTGGCAGCCGAGGTGCCTAGCCACCCCGATTACGCCAACGCCCGCGCCACGCTGCGGCACATCACTCAATCGGGCGGACGACTTTCGCTCGCACCACAGGTGCTTGCGGAATTCGTACACGAATGAATACTGACAAGGATTGGTAGGCTGCGAGGGGCTGCGAGGCTCCCTCCCCTACAGCTACGGGTTAAACGACGATTCGGAATGGCCACGGACTTCATTCACAGGAGACTCACGATGTCCACGATCCAGCGTAGAACGTTTCTGCAAGGGGCGGGTGTTGCGTCGGCGGCTTTGGCGATGGGGGCCGCAGCGGCGCGCGGCGCGGATAGCGACCGCCTGGCCGTCGGCGTGATTGGCACGGGCGGGATGGGCGGCAATCATGTGCGCAATCTGGCGGCGCGCAAGGATGTCGAGGTGACGTACGTTTGCGACGTCGATCAGAACCGCTTGGCATCGGCCGCCAACATCGTGCAATCTACCGCCGGCAACGCTCCGAAAGCGGTCAAGGACATGCGCGCCGTGTTGGACGACCGCGCTGTGCAAGCGGTGTTCATTGCCACGCCCGATCATTGGCACGCGCCGGCCGCGATCTTGGCGCTCGACGCCGGTAAGCACGTGTATGTCGAAAAACCTTGCTGCCACAACATCCGTGAAGGCCGCTTGATGGCGGACGCCGTGCAGCGATCGGGCAAGCTGCTGCAGGTCGGCACGCAAAGCCGCAGCACGGCGGTGGTGCGCGAAGGGATCGAGCGCATCCGCGGCGGCGAAATCGGCGAGATTCTGGTCGCCAAAGCGTGGAACAGCCAGCGCCGCGGTTCGATCGGCAAAACGCAGCCCAGCGATCCGCCGGCGCATCTGGATTACGATGCGTGGGTTGGGCCCGCGCCGATGGTTCCGTATCGGTCGAACATGCTGCCCGGCACTTGGCGCTGGTGGTACGATTTCGGCTGTGGCGACATCGGCAACGACGGCGTGCACGACATCGACGTGGCTTGTTGGGGATTGGGCGCCACCACGCACCCGAGCACCGTCACGTGCCTGGGCGGCAAATACTTCTTCGACGACGACCAACAATTCCCCGACACGCAGTACGCGGTGTTCGAGTACGCGGGTGAAAGCCCGTCCGGACGCAAGAAGCAACTGATCTTCGAGCAACGCATCTGGTCCCCCTACGTGCAAGAAGGTTATGAAAACGGCGCCGCATTTTACGGCACTAACGGCGTGCTGATCATGGGCCACACCGTCGGCTGGAAGCTGTACGGTCCGCGCAACAAACTGATCGCCGAAAAGACGGGCGGCGCGGACCTGGTCGCTCATCATCAAAACTTCTTCGACTGCATTCGTGGCCAGCAGAAGCAACTGAACGCCGACGTCAACGCCGGACTGCTGTCGGCCACGCTGGTTCACTTGGCCAACATCGCCGCGCGCACCACGCGTGTGTTGCACTTCGACCCGCAGACCGAGCAAATCGTTGGCGACGCGGATGCCAACGCATTGGTCCGCCGCCAATATCGAGGCGGCCACTGGGCCGTGCCGAAGAACGTTACATAGTGCTTTGAAAAGTGGGGTAAGCATCCTGCTTGCCAACGCGATTTCCACCATTAAACGCAAGCTGGAAGCTTACGCCACATAACCTGCCGACCCCAAAACTAAACTTTGACAAAGCAGTAGCGTTCGAGTGCAGCTTCCAAATCAATGTAGCGGATGGGCGCAAGCCCACCGGTCCGAACAAGCACGACGACGCACCGGAGGGCTCGCGCCCTTCCGCTACAACTGCTCTAATTCGCTGGCGAGCGGTGGAAGAAGACGATGGCGAGCGTCAGGCCAATGGCGGCCAAAGCGCTCTGCGGCGTCCAGCAGATGAAGATGCCCAGCAAGACGCGGTCGAATTCCAGCGGCTTGGCAAGCGATGCGCCGGCGGCAATGGCGGCGAGCATCAGCAGCAGTGCCATCGGGATCAGGATCATGGCTCGATGCTGCCAAGGAATCCGGCGCGGCAGATACGCGATCATCAACAACATCCACGGGCCAAACAGATAAATCGCGCCGAGCACTTCCGGCCGGCCCGCCAACAGATGCCGAGCCCCCGCGGCCGCGACCGCCGCCAGTGCCGTCGCGAGCAACAGTCCGCGCAGTGAGAATTGAAACTTGTTTTGTGGCGGTGAAGCCGTGCGTTCGAGTTCCTGAACCAGCCGATTCAGCCTCTCGCGGTTCATCACTGCAACAAGCCCGCAGATCGCTGCCACCGCAATTCCAAACAGCCCATCGACCACCAGCGGCGTAGTCTCGATGTAGTAGCCGCTGTACGCATGGCCGCTCTCCCATACCTCGAGCGGAAATCCAATCGCCTGTTCGTGCTCGGGTGTAGTGCCCAACAAGTTGCCCCAGCCCTCGGAGCGGAAGAAATAAGAGATGGCATGCAAGGAAGCCGAGATCAGCACACCCACCAACACCCCGCGCAAAAACCACCGCAACGGCGTCGTAACAATCGACGACTGAATGCTCGCTTGCGGTGTTGACGCGAGGTCGTTCGTCATTCGTGCTTCGTCATTCTTTCGTCATTCGTCATTGGTCATTCGTCATTTGCCGACGACCACCACTCCGTCGCGCCGCAATCTACAGTTCGGGGATTGCATCGTCCGCACCGATGTCTTCTCCTTCCCAATTGGCTTTACCATCTTCGTAGATCAGGATACGGGCGGCGCTGCCGGGGGCGGGCTTTAGATTCACTTTAGGAAGCCACTTGCGGTGCTCGTCGATCACGCTGGTGTATTTGGCGTCGGCGGCCAGATTGTGCCACTCGTTAGGATCGGTGCGCATGTCGTACAGTTCTTCGGAACCGTCGGCGTAGCGGATGTAGCGCCAGTTTTCGCTGCGAATGCCGTGGTTGTCGTGGTTGTGAGTGGTGATGGCCGGCCACGCGCGCGGGGCATTGGCGTCTTTGAGCTGCGGCACAAGGCTGTGTCCTTCCAGTCCATCGCGCGGCGGCAGGCTGCAAAGATCGACGAGCGTCGGGTACATATCGAGCAATTCCGCGGGCCGGTTGCACTTGGCACCGACGGCGATGCCCGGCCCGGCGAAGATCAGCGGCACGCGCGTCGAGCGATCCCACAGTGTGTTCTTGCCCGTGATTTGTTTCTCGCCCAAGTGCCAGCCGTGATCGGACCAGATAACGACGATCGTGTTGTCCGCGTAGCCGTTTTTGTCCAGCGCGTCTAACACGCGGCCGACTTGGCTGTCCATGAAACTGATGCTGGCCAGATACGACCGCACCAAATTCTTCCACTGATCCGCCTCTTCCAGAAACTTCAGCCGCGGCTCGGGTAACTTCCAATGCAAGTACCACGAGAATCGCGGCGTGTCGTCGCGGTCACCGGGCTGCACGCGCGGTAGCATCAGCGTGTCCTCGGGATACAGGTCGAACCACTTCTGCGTCGCATAACAAGGCACGTGCGGCAGGAAGAAGCCGGCGGATAGGAAAAACGGCTCTTGCGGTTTGGCGTCGAGTTGCTGGACGGCCCAACTGGCCACGGCCCAATCTCCCTTGTCTTCGTCGCGGTGCGGGAACACGCCCCAATCCACGAGCGGATTATTCGACGGCGTATCCACCAGCTTCTTCGGCGGCCGCGCCCCAACGCTTGCCGCCGGTCCGATCTCGTCGAATTCATGATCCTGCTTACCGCGTCCGTAAGGGCCGTGATAGATCTTGCCCGTTGAGTACGTGTGATAGCCGTGCTGCGACAAAGTCTGCGGCAACGTGACGCGATCGCGGAAGGCGTCGATCGTGCGGAACCACGGCGCGAGTCCATACACCCCGGTGGTCGAAGGCCGCAGGCCGGTCATCAGGCTCGTGCGCGACGGGTTGCACAGCGGCGACTGGCAATGCGCGTTCGTGAACAGCGTCCCCCGCGCCGCCAGCCGGTCGATGTGCGGCGTCGTCACTTGCGGATGCCCACCCAGGCAGCCAATCCAATCGTTCTGGTCGTCGATCGCAATGAATAGAATGTTCGGCCGTTGCGGTTGTCGTTCGGGCTCGCCAGCAAGGGCAACCGTGTATTCGGCGATGATCGCGACGAACAGGATTACATAGACAAATGGAGAAAACGCGCGCCGCACAGTCATGCTCGTCTCACTTCTAGCTAGGATCAATCTTCATTCTGTTTCGCCGGTGAGCCGACGGCACTAGCCGCGGGCCTTGCCGCTTCGACTTGCTCCATCGAAACCCGACGCTAGCGCGTTCGGCTCACGTGTTTGCGCCGCCCGCAACTTTGTCAGACCTTCGCCGGTCGGCACGTTGATGAATAGCACGCCGAGCAGTTCGTCGCCAGTGTTGCAAAACTCGTGTTCGACTCCGGGCGGCACGTACACGACGTCTTCCGGTTGCACGTCGAACGACTTGCCGCCGATCGTCGCCGTGCCGCGGCCGCGCGTGACGACGACAATTTCTTCCGCATCGGGATGAATGTGCAACTCGGCCACGTGCCGGCCGCCGGGCGGGATCAGCATGTGGTGCACGAACTGGATCGTCTGCAAACAAGTTCGCTCGGGCGGCGCTTCGGTCTCGTACAGCCGCCGCACCGGAGCGGGCTGATCGGCACGATTCACCCACTGCCCGTGCTCGTCGCGCACGCTGTACTGAATCACCCGATGCGGGTTGTTGAACAATAAACTTTGAATGACATTGTACGGCTGCGTCTTCCAACTTGCGACCGGCGCCGAGTGATGAGTCATTAGTGGCTGGTTCCTTCTAAAACTTCTTTCAACCGCGTTTCAGCATTCCAGCATATCAGCGAGTCGATGTGCTTCCGACCCCGCGAGCCCGCGCAGAAGCCCCCGGCGAGAGCCGGTGGGAGGCGTCACTTTTCAACCTAGCAGACAAGCGCCCACGACATCGAAGCCCCCGGCGAGAGCCGGCGGGAGGCGTCGCTTTTCAACCTAGCAGACAAGCGCCCACGACCTTCCGACCCCGCGAGCCCGCGCAGAAGCCCCCGGCGACAGCCGGCGGGAGGCGTCGCTTTTCAACCTAGCAGACAAGCGCCCACGACATCGAAGCCCCCGGCGAGAGCCGGTGGGAGGCGTCGCTTTTCAACCTAGCAGACAAGCGCCCACGACATCGAAGCCCCCGGCGA
>JBGTKH010000366.1:0-9123 GCA_041744735.1 Pirellulaceae bacterium
TTGGCATGTTGGATCGTCCAAGTCGGCGGCAGTGAATTCGCGTCGCTCCACTCGCCGCGTTCGCCGTCCGTGCGCAGAAACCGCGCCGCGGCCGATTCCCAACCCGCGGGGTCCGACGGGGCCACGTCTTCGGCAGTCGGCGCTGGCCGGTCGAGCACATACCGCCCGAAACGTTCTAACTTTCGTCCCGCTCCAAAATCGATCAGGGCGTATTGATCCGGTGCGAACATACTGATTTCACGTGGGGCACGTTTCTAACGTGCCGGGAAATGGCACGTTGGAAACGTGCCCCACTAGCAGAATATCGCACCATCAAAAAACGCGGTACCGGGCCAACCGGTGCCGGTACCGCGGTGGTTGGATTGTTTGAATGCATGGCGCCGCACGGGCGCCGTCAGGTGACTACCGTCACGTGAAGCAGATCGTCCCGCGCGAGCGGCTGCTGGTATAGCCGCTGCTCGTGCCACTGCTGTTGCCGATGTATGACGTCCAAGATGGCTGGCCGTCTTTGTGTGAGATCAGTGTCGAGGTCCATTCGCTGCTGGTGAATCGGCCCGCTTTGCGAAAGATGATCTTCGAGGCCGACTTGTCGGTGATCACAGTCTGAGGAAACTGAGTGACGCCGAACACCTCGGCCACTTTGCTGCCGTAGGGAGTCGTCACGTCCACGCGGCAAAGCTGATACGGTCCCAGCAGTTCGGCTTGCAAGGGATCGTTTGTGAAGGTTGCCTGCTCGACGCGTGATTGGGCTTCCTTGGGATTCTCCAACACGAGCAACAGCGGCTGCTGTGCCGCCTTTGCCGACTCCAGCGCCTGTCCGTAATCCGAATGCCAATTGGGAGCGTCAGGCGCTGCACCCAACGTGGCTGCCACGATCGTCAAACTTGCCAAGATGCCGTTCATACAGGATTCCTTTCTACAAAGACACAAGCTGAATGCCTCGCGAACAGACCGACCACCGGTCCGCCCGAAGCCGTCATTAAGTTGCGTGATTCGAGTTGCTTGAACCGTCGAACAAGTACCGAACCGCGGAATGCGGCCGGCGTTTTGGGTAGGCTGGTAAGTGGTGGGAGGCGTCGGCAAGACGTTCCACCGGACACTCCATCCATCGCGAGCGTCCGGATGCCGTTCCGACGCCAATTCATGAGCCCCCGTTTCTGATCTTGCAGAACACGGGGACCCGCTATCGTACGAAGCTGGAAAGGATACAGCAAGAGGGTAGATGGAGAAGAATTTTACGGCAAGCCCAGCAGCCAGCACCATTGGTCATTCAATGGCCTCTATTTAGATGAGATGGGCTGGCACCCAGCGACGGTGACAACCCTATGTCATACCGATCAAAAATACGTCTCCCGTATGCTTGACTGGCAAATCCAGGGGCGCCACTATGAGGGCACGTGCCGTCGGCCATCCTCTCCTCCCGTGATCGAGCCATGCAACCGCTCTTGCGCAAATGTCTGCTTGAAAACGACGCCGATGCCTGGGTCGAGGTATGGCTGCTGTTTATGGACGTGGTTCACGTTCCGGTTCGGCAGTTGCTCCTGCAATTTGGATTTTGCTTCGAGGACGTGGAAGACGTGGAGATGGAAATCGCGCGCCGCATGTTCGTGGGGCAACAATGTAAGCTGCGGGAGTTTCGCGGACAGACCCGTGGGCAATTATGTTGCTTTTTCGCACTCGTGGCGACGAATTTCGCCCGCGATTGGATGAAGCATCAACTCCGCGCGAAGCGGGTTATTGCGGATTATCAAGCCAGCACCAGCGAGTATCGGCACGGAACAAACCTACGGTTCACCGCGGGAGGTGCTGAAAGGTTTCGACCTGCCTGCCACGCTGACGTTGGCCGACTTCCACAGCGTACGTCAGTTGCAATTGTGTTTCCATCGCGGCGTGCGGTTTCCCGGCGGCGAACTTGAGCGCCGCGCTTATGTGTGGGCCGAAATCGAATTCCTGCTGCCGGTGCGGCAAGGCGACAAGCCATAACAAGTCACATCACGTTCCAGTGTTCAAACGTTAACCTTAATTCCAAGGAGTTCCTGATGCGTTGGGTTATTTACTTGGCCGCAGCTTTGATGCTTCTTTCCGTCACGCTCGCCGAGCAGGTTTCGGCCAAGTCACCGCAGGAGATATTGGAAGAGGAAACTGCGATGACATATTTCTGCACTCCATTTGTCATCATCGTCGACGTCGCCGCCAGTCGCCACAAACTCAAGATTCAATTAATGCCCGACGTGGCCCGAGAAGCACCGGTCACGTACGACCAGCAAGGTAAGCTGAAAACGGTTCTCAACGGGCTGATGGAGCAGATGAAGCTGGCCTATTCCGTCGAAGAGGACGGGATCGTCATTCATCGCCCCGGAAAGTATCGCCTGCTGCCGATTCCGGTGCCCGCCCCAGATGCGGACCCGGGGCTGGTCAAGGCGCTGGACGAAGAAGCTCGCTTTGAATTTACCGGGACGCCGCTGGCAACAGCCATTGACCGAATTATGGAGCGGCACAAGATCAAGATCGCGTTGGCCGCGGGGATCGAGAAATATTCGGGCGTCACGTACTACGGACGCGGGCCGCTCAAATATGAGCTGCGCAGCCTGCTGCGTCCGCTGGATCTTACGTACGAGTTGACGAGCAACAGCGTTCTCATCCAGCCGATCGCGCCGCCGCAGGACTCGCCTGGCGAAGCATCGAACGTGAAGGCTGATGCCGGTCGACTGAGCGATTCGGCCACGGTTGCGCCGCGAACGGACGAACCAAAGGCGAAACTTCCTGCAGGAATGACCGAATCGACGAGTCCGGCCGCGTCGCGCGGCGCCGTGACTTACGAGTTCACAGCACGAATCAAAGATAGCGGAGGCATTTATTTCTTCGTGCCAGGGACGACGATGACAGGCAAATTCACCTACGATACCGATGCCGCGCGCCTGCCATTGATGCGGCACGACCCGGAACGGCTTTCGCGCTATAAGTCGCCGAAAAACGAACTCGTGATTGAATACCAAGGCGCCCAATTTATCGGCATAGGTGACGTTCTCGTAGATGTAAGTGCTCAATCAGCACTGGAATCTTTTGTCGTCAAGGCTCTTGACGTCCGGATGCCGTCAGGCTGGGAAATGGACCACTCCAGTGAATCTGATTCATACGGAATAGCGCTGACAAACGTTCCGTCCGAAGAAGTCTTTCCGAACGCGCAACTGCCTCGCGAATTGGTGCTGCGCCAATTTGCAACTCGCGAGGTTGGACTTGGCTTTTCGACGGGGTTGCGATATCCCCGAGGACGGATTGACGGCAGCGCACGGGTTCGGGCGACCATAGAATCTCTCACGCTGCGTCGCGACGCATCTAATGCTGAATCCCCACCCAATGATTTGAAGCAAAACGTTGTGAATGAAATAGGTGGCTCACGAACCTCCCCCCAAGGCTCCTCTAGCCCATCGTCCAATGATTCCGGTCAAGCAAGTGTGGGCACGCCGACGCAATCCCAGTCCGCTGCCCCGATGGCGGAACCAACCGGGCAAAGTGTGGATCCAGCAAATCTGCCCGACGCGTCAATCGCTGTGTCCTACAGATTCGCTGCGCGCATCAAGGACAACGGCGGCGTCGCGTGGTTCAAAACTGGAACGGTAATTACGGGTCAATTTACTTACGACGTCGATGCGACTCCCCTATCTTCACGTGTGCCAAACGCGAAACGGTATCTGTCACCACGAAATCGCCTTGTTTTCGAATACGAACAGGAGCGTTTCGTCGGCGCTGGGGACATTCAAGTCAAGATCGGCGCGCTCACTCAATCGGAGTCCTTCGTGATTCGAGCGGATGACCTAGAGCTTCCGTCCGGTTGGGTGATTAACCGCGCGGGTCGGTTCGACGGTTATGGCATCGGATTGCAAAACGTCCCGCCGCGCGGTGTGCTCCAAGATGCGCGCGTTCCGGCCAGTTTGGAACTGTCCCAGTTTGTGACAAGTCGTGAATTGCAACTCAGTTTTTACCACGGTGTGAGCTATCCTCAAGGACGAGTCGATCGGCCTGCACTAGTACGCGCCGACGTAGAATCGCTTACGCGCATTACTCTTGATGGCGATTCGCACAACGAAAGTACGTCCTCAAGACCGTAGATACCTGCCTCGAAAAGTTTCGTGGTCACATTGCAAGCCGGCTTGGATGTTGTCTTGCGCGGTCCTTTTCACTCCCATGTTAACTTTCTAACCCACCAATCAAGCAAGGA
The DNA here is from genome assembly GCA_041744735.1 of Pirellulaceae bacterium. Classification (GTDB taxonomy): domain Bacteria; phylum Planctomycetota; class Planctomycetia; order Pirellulales; family Pirellulaceae; genus JBGTKH01. The sequence goes on from JBGTKH010000366.1 coordinate 4,220, forward strand.
AAACGTCATAGGCGTATAAAGGTGTCAGGAGCATATAACGACGAGTATGATGAGTATGGTTGAGCTGATTCCTTTGTGCTTCACAACAAATCTTGGCAGTGAGGCAACGAACAAATCGAGATCATTGATAGCCGAAGTTACGAAAGGAGCTGAGTAATGAACAACGTTAGGCACGGTTTGATTGTAATCGCGGCGGTGACACTTTTATTGGCGGCATCGTCGACGGTGGCATCGGCTGCCGATAAGGAGCCGATAGTCTGGAAAGCGCATGGGGATGACGTTATGTCCGTGGCGTTTTCACCAGATGGAGAACTGTTGGCCTCGGGCGGGTTTCACGATGATCCGACGATTAAACTCTGGCAGGTGAAAGCGCAAAAGCACGTACGGACGCTAAGCGGACATCGATACTCGGTTAATTCCGTGGTCTTTTCTCCGGACGGGAAACAGTTAGCATCGGGCAGTTCCGATCGAACGGTCAAGCTGTGGAACGTGGAAACCGGCGAGATCACCGGCACGCTGCACGGCCACACGGAATGGGTTTATGAGGTCGCCTATTCACCGGACGGGAAGATGCTGGCCTCGGCGAGCCGCGATACGACAATCAATCTTTGGAGTGTGGACACTGGCAAGGTGATTCGCACGTTAATCGGACACACCGATCGCGTGCAGTCGGTGGCGTTTCTTGCGGACGGCAAGCAGCTTGTATCGGGGGGCAACGATCGGCTGATTCGCTTTTGGGATGTTGCAACCGGCGCGCAAACGCGCGTCTTGCAGGGACACAAACTCGCGGTCCTGACCGTCGCGATCTCACCCGACGGTCAAATGCTTGCTTCCGGCAGCTCCGATAAGACATACCGTCTCTGGAATCTCGATACGTTGAAAGAACTGCATTCGTTTGACACGAGCGAGGGAAGCCTATCATTCATGGCGTTTTCTTCAAACGGCAAATTTCTGGTATGCGCGGGTGGCTATTTTCCAGTTAACGTTTGCGACATTCCGTCACTGCGTCGGTCGTATCTGGGTAAGAAAAACCTCTATTGGTCGGCTTGTATCTCACCAGACAGTAGCACGGTGGCGGCTGGCGATACCGATGGACAAGTCAGCATTTGGAAAATCTCTGATCAAACGAAAGATTAGTTCAACTCACCTACCACTCAATAGTTACTTGGAGACAACCCATGAACCCCCATGAACCGCGAGAAATCATTTGTAAGAACTCGGCTCAGGCAAATGCGCAGGCGGCGCCGAATGTTGCGTGCGCTACGCTTCGAGAATCTGGAAGAGCGATCACTGTTAGCCGCCGACGCATATACTTGGACGGGCGGTGCAGACAACAAGGAGTGGAACGACGCGGGCAATTGGGGCGCAATTTTAAGTTTTCCGGGTGATCCGGTCCGCGCCGGTTCCGCTGGCGACACTGCTACCTTCAATACCGCAGCTAACGTAATACGAGTTTACGGCTCGCGTCAAAGACAACGATGGGGTCACGGGGTCACGGCGTTTCGCGTGGGCAGTGTGATCTCGGAGTCACATCACGTTCAATTGTTAAATCGTTGACCTTACTTCCAAGGAGTTCCTGATGCGTTGGGTTATTTACTTGGCCGCAGCTTTGATGCTTCTTTCCGTCACGCTCGCCGAGCAGGTTTCGGCCAAGTCACCGCCGGAGATATTGGAAGAGGAAACGGCGATGACGTATTTCTCCACTCCATTTGTCACCATCGTCGACGTCGCCGCCAGTCGCCACAATCTTAAGATTCAGTTGATGCCCGACGTGGACCGGTATGTGCCGGTGACGTACGACCAGCAAGGTAAGCTGAAAACGGTTCTCAATGGGCTGATGGAGCAGATGAAGCTGGCCTATTCCGTAGAAGAGGATGGGATCGTCATTCATCGCCCCGGAAAGTATCGCCTGCTGCCGATTCCGGTGCCCGCCCCAGATGCGGACCCAGGGCTGGTCAAGGCGCTGGACGAAGAAGCTCGCTTTGAATTTACCGGGACGCCGCTGGCAACAGCCATGGACCGAATTATGGAGCGGCACAAGATCAAGATCGCGTTGGCCGCGGGAATTGAGAAATATTCGGGCGTCACGTACGACGGACGCGGGCCGCTCAAATATGAGCTGCGCAGCCTGCTGCGACCGTTGGAGCTCACGTACGAACTGACTCGCGACAGCATCCTCATCCGCCCGATAGCCCCGCCGCAAAGTTCGCCAGAGGAATCATCGCGTTTGCCCGGTCAAATCGGCCCAACCAGTATCGACTTTCCAGTAACGCACCGACCTGCCTCGCTGGAAACGATTGTTTCACCGCCTGCAGGCGAAGCCGCGTTGCCAGCCGAATCGCGAGAGACGGTAACGTACGAATTTACGGCGCGCATTAAGGACAACGGTGGCATTTATTATTTCGCCCCGGGAACGACTATCAGCGGGCGACTTACTTATGATGTTGCAGCACGCCGGATTCCGATTCCGTACGTCGAAAAGACATACGGTCGATATTTATCATCAAAGAACGAACTGGTTTTGGATTATCGGGGGCAGCGTTTTACGGGAGTTGGAGATACGTATCTCTCTGTGTCTGTCGGCTATGAGGAAGGAATTGCCTTCATGGCACATAATATCCGCCTTCCCACCGGCTGGTACATCTCGGACGACCATCCATCCGATGCCTACGGTATAACTCTCAAGAACGTGCCGAATCGAGGAGTTTTACGGAACATTGAGATCCCGCGTGTTTTAAATCTAAGTCAGTTCGCCAAGCCACAGCTTCGACTGGACTTCTTCCCGCCAATGACGTACCCCCAGGGAAAAATCGAAGGCCGCTCTACCGTTCTTGCCGATATCGAATTGCTCACGCCCGCTACGTCCTCCGCGGACGAAGAGATTGTTGATTGAGGACACCATTCGTGTATGTCTTGCGCTCGCTGTTTTGTGTGTCTGAACACATTGTGTATAGCGAGGTCGATCGAGCCTCAAAGGAGAGTCCTATGTTTCAAACCACAGCTATATTTAATGCTCGCCGGAAAGAGAAACGGAGGGCCAACAAGAAATTGTTTGTTTTTCGACGCTCACGGGTTGAAGAACTTGAGGATCGACGCTTGCTCGCGACATGGACGGGCGCAGATGACGCTTTCTGGGGTAACCCATTGAATTGGCAGGACAACGCCGTACCCGTCAAGGGCGAAGATGTCTTTCTGAACATTCCGTCTTCAATCACGTTGAACGTGAGTCCACCTGGGTTGGGAAACTTGCACATCAGCGCAGCGGCCGCAATCAACTCGCTTGGCAATGATTTGGTCTTTGAGAACTTGAACGCAGAAACGTTGGGGCTGACGTTCGATGGTGGTGGCACGCTGACGGTGAACAATGCGGTAACGGTGGGAACTGGAGCGGTCGCCGCGTATCTGCGCATCGCAGATACGGGCACGAATTTGAATGCGACCGCCGTGACGGTGGGTGGAACCGCGGGCGCGACGCTGTACGTTTCGGCCGGGGCCAACGCGACGGTTACCACATTGACCGCCAACGGTCCGGACGACAGCCAACCGGGTAAAGTCGAAGTCAGCGGCGGCTCGACGTTAACTATCGACGACGGCATCATCGGCGGCGACGGGCACGGTTCGCTGCGTGTGTCGGGCACAGGCAGTTCTGCCAGCGCAATAACGTTGTCCGTGGGCGAGGGAGCCCATCGGCACGGTGGCGTTGGTGTCACGCTCGGTGCGTCGCTCGCGGCCGGCACCGTGACCGTTGGACCCAATGGCGAGTTCAATATGCACGATGACAGTCTCGTCACAATGGCTTTTCTAACGATCGCGGAAAGCAGCGATCCGTTTGGGAGTCCAATTGCCAACGGCGGTCTGGTCACCGTGAACAGCGGCGCCGACCTAAGCGTGCTGTTTGGCGTCAACGTCGATGGAACCCTGCGCGTTCAAGATAGTCTTGCGACAGGCGGAACGAGTCTAACCGTGGATGGCAATCTGAACGTCGGGGCAACGGCCAAAGCGTCGGTCGTATTCGACGGCGCCGCACCCGTTACGATAGCCGGTGCCACGAATGTGCTGGACGGCACGCTCATTTCCCGCGACGCGGACACGACCTTGACGACGCTGGACATACAACCGCAAGGCGAAGTCGTGATCTCGAGCAGCGGACTGCCCTCGATCTTTACCGCGAACCCGGTCACGGTAAACGGTGGATTACTGCGCGTGGTCGGCCCTGCGGCGAGCGTGACGATGATGGACACCACCGTTCTCAACGGCGGCAGGGTGACTTTGAATGGCGCCGCGGGCGGCGTTCCCGTCGTCCCGCCGGCCGGTAGCACGCTGACCGTGACGGGCGCAGGAAGTTCGTTCACCGCCACGCGGAGCGACGTTTCGCTCGAATCCGTGACCGTGACAAGCGGAGGCACAATAACGGTGGATGATAACTCGACGTTCACCAACGTCGGAGTAGCAGTCGATGGTGGTGCTCAGATAAACGTATCGCTTAACTCGGACTGGAACGCGTCCGGTGCGACGACGATCGGCGAGGTTGGACCGGGTACAATCAGCGTAACTGGTGCGAGTAGCTGGACCACGGGAACCACCGAGTTTTATAGCGGAGACGTAAGCGTCGATTCTAGCGCGCACTACACGTCTACGGATACATGGATACGCGGGTCACTTTCATTTGACGATGGCGGTACGTGGAATACCAGCGGGGACACCGGGATCATTGCCGGCGGGAGTCTGCTCCTTAACAACGGCTCAACCTGGAACACCGCGACCGCCGACCTAGACGGCACTCTTGATATAGACGGCGCGGTTTTCAACCCGACAGGCGTCACAACCATTCGGGCTGGTACCACGGCCCACGTCCACAACAACGGCGCGATAATTTCATTCGGTTCCAACGAAGTATACGGGTC
>JBGTKH010000367.1:0-6476 GCA_041744735.1 Pirellulaceae bacterium
ACGCGAACTATTGCTCGTCGGCCTCGTATTGATTTGGGCTGCGAGCGAACTGGAAGATTGGAAAGACCAAGTGGTCTTCTTGCCGCTCGTCTAGTCGACGGCGTACCGTCTAATCAGAAACCGCCAAACGTTCATTCGTCCGTTTGTTGCGATTGTCTGCCTCAGCCGAGAGGACTTGTTCGGCGAGCTGTCGCAATTCGTCGGCCAGCGTGGCGTCGACCTTCGACATGAGCTGAATCGCCTCACGCAGCCGGGGCACGGACGGCGGACGTTCTTTCATGGCTTGCACGCTGCCGTAAGCCAACAGGTAAACCAAATCGTCGAGCGCATGCCAGCCGGTGGCCGCGGCTAGTTGCTCGCCATTGCTGCGTGCAACGATAAACAGCGGCGAGATCTGATCCGGAGCGTCGAACGGCGGCCGGCCCAGCCGATGTGACAGTGCCGGCAATTCCCGCAGCGGCAACACGATAACCACAAAGTCCCGCAGCATGGCTTGCAACGAGACATTGCTCGATCGCCGCTGGCTGAGGTACCGCAGCCATTCGTCGTTGACCATGGAATTCTCGCGGTGTTGGTGGATCACAAACAGCAGCGGACGGCCGTCTCGTTCAGCAACGGTTAGCAAACGGTCGGCCAGCGCCAGGTTCGGCGCCGCTTTGCTAATTCGCTGTCCCAGAATGTGCTCGAAGATTTCCTGATACACGTTTACGACCGTGGCCAGCGGCTGTTCGGCCAGCAATTCGTGAATCTGCTGCGAACTGCCGCCGCGGCGTGGCGAATCGCGTACCGCAACAGGACGAGACCAGTTGGATTTACCCCAGTTTGGCGCGACAACTGCGCGGCCAAGCGCTGCTTGGTGCGCCACGGCCACATACTGAACTTGATCACGTAGCGGCTGGTCGGCGATGGCCGCGAATGTGTCGATGGCCCACTGAGCCTCCTCGAACAATTCATCGGCGTTAACGGGACCGACGACGGCGTGAATCACGCGGCCTGCGGGGGTGCAGAAGTAGCTGGCCACGTTGCCACCGTTCTTTTGCACGCGGTCGCCGACTTTCACCACTTCAAAGTCGCCGACTTGCTGATGAGCGGCGACGAAATGTTTTGCGAACAGTTCCCCAACACGCGGATCGGACAGGGCGCCCGCCCTGTACTTCTGCGCGTTGTTTCACGTGAACTCCTGGATCTCGAAATTGCCCGAGACGTGAATCAGGAACACCAGCTTGCCTTGCTCGTTGGCCAGCGCGGCGGCCTCGTAGATCGACTCGGCCCAGACCAGCGCCGTGTCCAACTTTCGCTGCGGCATGCAGACGCCATCGGCACAGTCAGGCAGTTCCATTGCCGCGCCGTTTTCCGCAGGAACGGCTGACAAGTCAACGGCGGCTGGCGCATTCGCCGTGGCGATCTGTATTGCTGTTTCAGTTGCGGCATCTGTCGTAGCCGCCACATCGTGCGTGGCTTCGAGCTCAACGGCAGCGACCTGTACGACTTGTTCAGTCGGAGCAACTTCAACGAATTCGGCAACAACCGACGCATCGACGGCAGGTTCGATGAATTCGACGTTCGCGTTTGCATCATCTATGTTCGGATCGACTGACGGAACTGCGAGCGCTACGTTGGTGATTTCCGCCAGCGGTTGTTCTTCGAGCGACGTCGGCTGATAGATCGCTGTCGGCGACTGAAGCGCGAGCGACGCCTGTTCGAGCCGCGCGGTGGAATCATCGATCAGCCAACGCGTCCATAGCCCCAGCCCCAGGATCAACAACATCGACGCAGCAAACGCCATTTGCGGCATACGAGCAGCGTGGTATGACACGGGCAATATTTCTCGCGGCGGCCGATACGGGTCCATCGGCTCGAGCACCTGACCGTTCAGATGCGGCGGGACTGCCGACCGCGTCGCGTCGCTCTTGCTAACCGCCGTTGCCATGATCGGCGGCGACAGTGGCGGTGCCGCAAGGAAAACCACCGGCGGCGGAATCGGCGGCGGGGTTTGTCTCGATCGGGAAAACTCCGGGCAGAGCGCCAGACTAGAAGAGGCCTCGTTCATCTCTGTGTCCTCCATCACGTGTGTGGCGAAACGATGTGCCAGTCGCCACCGAACAGCCGCCCCCGCGTGCTGTGCCCGGATTCTAACAGAATTCGCGCGGGCCTTTCAAGCTTTTTTCGAATGTAGGCCGGTTTGCTAATCCGGCCGGCGCAAATTCGGCTGGCCGGATTAGCAATCCGGCCTACGATCGCAACAAAAATCCATTGGACAAGCGGCCTCGGATCAAATATGGTTGACCTGTTAAATCGCGGGGCTTCGACGAGAACTAATTGGACAGCGCACCTTGGCACTCCGTAGCCGGATTCGTGAGAATTCGGGCGATTTGCGTTATCCAGTGGACCGAAATCTCACGATTTCGGCTACAAGGTGCGCTGTCCAACTAAATGACCTCCTCATGAAAAAGGTGAATCCATGAATGTAGTCAAGGCGTTTCTCCCGCTCATTGTACTTTCCGCTCTCGTGACCTCGCGGCCGACGCTCGCCCGCGCCGCCGAACTGACCTATCCGCCGACATTGCCCGGCGGCAAGACGGTGGTCACGGACAAGTCCGAGGCGTTTCTGAAAACGACGGCGACGCTGCGCGACGGCGTGACGGTCGCCAAGGCCGTGCCGACGATCGACTTTCTCTACTATCCCCAGCAGACGTATCAAGGAAAGCCGTGGTCCGTGTGGGGTGACTCATTGGCGGTCGAGGGCAAGTATTACTCGGCGATCGGCGACCACATGGCACCTAACGGCAATGCGTTCGTGTACGAGTACGACGCGGATTCAAAGGAGATTCGCACGCTCGTAAATCTCGCGAAGCTGCTGAAGCTGCCGGAGGGCCATTACGTGCCGGGCAAGATTCACAGCCGCATCGACATGGGCAGCGACGGCTATCTGTATTTCTCGACACACCGCGGCTCCACGCGCATCACGACGGACCAGTACCACTACAAGGGCGACTGGATCGTGCGGCACAATCCGACGACGGGGCAAACCGAGACCGTCGTGCAGGGCCCGGTCCCCAAGCATTGCATCCCGACCAGCGTACTCGATCCCGAACGGCTGATCTTCTACGGCGGCACGGCGTCGGGCGATTACAGCGACAAGACGATCATGTTCTTCGCCTACGACATTCAAAAGGACAAGGTCCTGCACACGGTGCCAGACGGGCCGTATCGATATTTGATGTTCGCTCCTTCGACCGGCCGCGTTTATTATTGCAACGCCGACGAAGGGCCGCTGATGCGTTACGATCCGGCCAGCGGCCAGCCGCCGCAGCGCATCGCCGGGAGTTTGGGCTTACGTTCGGCGACTCAGGAAACGGCTGACGGATACATTTATACCGTCTCCACGCGCGGCGACGGCACGCTGTACCGCTTCAACACGAAGACGGAAAAGGCCGAAGAGTTAGGACCGGCCGCGGTCGGCAGCCAAACGTATATCACGTCGCTCGACGCCGATCCGACCGGGCGCTACCTGTACTACGTCCCCGGCGCTCACGGCGGCAGCCAGCGCGACGGCTCGCCGGTCGTGCAATTCGACGTCAAAACGCGGACGAGAAAGATCATCGCGTTTGTGCACCCGTTTTACCTGGACAAGTTCGGCTACACGCCGCTCGGCACTTTCGGCTCGGCCGTCTCGCCCGACGGATCGAAGCTGTACGTTACCTGGAACGGCAACCGCGGCGGCACCGACGCCCGCGGCCGCACCGACTTCGACACTTGTGCGATGACGGTGATCCACATTCCCGATTCGGAACGTCAGCCGTAAGTCCGTTGGGTCGGTTTCGCTCGTCGCCATGAGAGTCCAACAACATGGGCTGGTTGCGGGCGTTGCATGTGGGAAGTAGGATGATTTCGTGGAATTTCCTAGGAGGTTCGCCACATGAAAACCATATCCGTTGCGGAACTTCACGAACATACGGACGAGTGGGTCCGGCAAGTGTCTCAATTGGGCGAGATCGTGATCACGGACGGGGGCCAAGCGGTGGCTAAAATCCAACCCGTCGCAATATCAACCGAGTTGGGTTCATTCCGAAACCGCCGACTCTTGCCGGAATTTGCCGCGTTGGCATCGAAGCCCGCAGCGGGAACTGATGTGACCGAACTCATTTCTGAAGACCGCGAGCGGCCCGGCATGTGATTTACTTTGACACGAGTTATCTGGCGCGGTGTTACCTGTTCGAACGAGGCACAAGTGATGAGTTCGCTTACGGAACTTTTTCCATCGATCCAGACACTCCCACGCGGCGACAAACTGCGGCTGATTCAACTTCTCGCTGCCGACGTGGCTCGTGAGGAAGGTATCGCGCTTGACCTTGCGGACAAAACGGTCCCGATTTGGTCACCGTACGATGCCTTTGACGGTGCGGCAACGCTGTTACAAGTGCTCGAAGAAGAAGTAGCGTCGTGATGCCGCACAGTCAGTGCGACTCGCTTTCGCCTGGACGCGCAACAACAAAGTTCCCGTGATCCTCGGACAGGTGAATTTCTTTATGGAGTTTGACGTCTGCTTCTACCGATCTCAGTCGCTGTTTGAAATCAAGCCGAAAGGCTAGTTCTCGGCCGAACCGCGATTCTGCACTACGCGCGCGCCGCCCAGCGTCGCTCAAACCTCGGCAGACAAATGACTTGAAAGGCATTCGCAGATGAAACGCGACCGTGAGTTACTCGCCCAGGAACTTCCCGAACTCGTCGAGCGCGACGAGCGCATGCAAGAAGCGGCGGCCGAGGAAACATTGTGTGGCCACCTGCGCCGGGCCATCCATCAGAGTCGTCGCCCACTACGAGACCTGGCTCGCGACGCGGGCATTTCCACGACGCTGCTATGCGATTTCCTGGAAGGCGAGCGAACGCTCCGTTCGGATGTGCTCGACCGTCTCACACACGCCGTGGGCGTCACCGTATCGCTGCTGGCGAAATAGCCCCATATGGTGAAAGCAATGAAGAAGGTGGCTCTGTCGGAAGTTAAGGTCGATCTGTCGAAGTATCTACGCATCGCGGAGAATGAGGAAGTCGTCATTACGCGCCACGGCAAGCCCGCGGGCGTCTTGGTGGGCTTTGGATCGGATGACGATTGGTTCGATTATCAACTGGAGAACGACCCACGGTTTCTCGCCCGCATCGAGCGCGCTCGCCAGAGCTTAAGGACCGGCAAAGGATTGAAACTCGAAGACGTATCCAAGGCCAAGCCAAGCCGAACTAAAAGCTGATTCCGCCGCAGGTCGCTGGGCTGACGCGCACGTTCCCTGCGAGTACAATCGAGTTGGCTGGCAATCGCAGGGGACCGTTAGATGAGCACGTCGGAAACATCATTGGACTATCCGGTTCTCGGACCTGATGACCCGCCCGTCGACTTCACTCGCGAGGAAGCCGCATATCAGCGCGAGCGGTGGCGGCTGGTTCGAGATCATTTGGATCAGATCGCGTTGATCCACGACGACGAAGTAGTTGGTGCGTTTCCCACCGCCGGTGAAGCAATTCGCGCCGGCGTGCAGCGCTTCGGGCTGGTCAAAATGATGTTGCGAGAAATCCGCGACCCAGATGAGCCAGAGTACATGCCCCTCGTTGACGTCAACCACCCTTCCTTTCGCAGGCTCGATTAGACGACTCTGGCGCTCCGCATGGGAATCTACAGCGGCAACGTGGAAGACCAATTGGTGTTGCCTGCTCGTGTCAGTTTGACGGAAGACGAACGCCGTGTTTTCGAGGCCGTGGGACGGACAGTTGCTGAGCCAATCAATGTCCGTCTAATCATCGACACCTGTTGTAGGAATTTAATGAGTAGTTCTCAGTCCGTCGAGCGCGCTAATGACGACGGGGCGCAACGACCGCGCTATGGGGATACCACGGTAATAATCCTTGGATCGGCTCTTGCGTATCAATGGAGTGAACGTAGAAAGGCCACTAGGTCGCGTAGCTGATCGACGGTCATGGTGTTTTCCAGGCCGGCGGGCATGATGGAAGTCGGGCTCGGGAGCATGGTGTCGATTTCGGTGCGGCGGAGGCGGAGTTCTTCTTGTTGGGCGGTGCGCAGGTAGATGGCGTCGGAGGTTTCGGCGGTGATTAGGCCGGAGAGGACTTTGCCGTCGGTGGTGGTGAGGGCGTAGCTCTCGAAGCCGCGGGCTAGCGATGAGCTGGGGTAGAGGACGGCTTCCAGCAGGTCGCGCGGGGTGCGGCTTTGGCCGATCTTCGAGAGGTCGGGGCCGATGCGGCCGCCTGTGTTGCCCACGCGGTGGCAGGCGGCGCAGCTTGCTCGCTGGCTGTGGAATACGATGCGGCCACGTTCGGGGTCGCCGCCGCTGATCTGCGATTCCAGTTCCGCCAAACGCGCGGCTTGCTCTTCGCTCCCCGCGCGTAGCTTGGCCAATAGCGGCTTCGCAGCTTCGCGCACGTCGGCGGGATATTTTTCCATGAGCTGTTCGAGAGTAGCGGTTGATAAT
>JBGTKH010000368.1:0-7619 GCA_041744735.1 Pirellulaceae bacterium
AAGAACACAAGCGGCTACTCGATAAATCTACCGAGCAAGGCAAACACTTCGCCAGCTACCGCACGCGTTTCGACGAAGAAACGCGACAACTTGAACGCTGGCGAAATGTGATCGGGCGATCGTCCAGTCCGTCGGCGGAAACGGCCGATGCGCGGCGCCGCATTGACGCCATCGAAGGCCACATTCTGGCCAGTTACCTGCGCGACACGCATACGGAAGACCAACACGTTCAACGCTTGCGGCGCTGGCTGGAAGCGATCAAAGCCGACGTGAAAGACGCTAACCTGTACCAGTACGGGAATTTCAATTATCAGCGCCCTCTGACGCTGTTGGGCATTAGTCACGGGCGCGGTGCTCCCTGGTTGCGGCGCCAGTTGATCGGCGACGGACAGGAAGATCGGTTCTATCAAGCCGCGGGCACGGGCGAATCGGCCAATCTGGCGTTTCCCGGATTGTTGCTCCGCTTGGCCGACATAATGGATTTCGACGCCAGCCGCGCTCCGCGGATTCTATTCAAGCATTTTGGGATCGAGAACGAACGCAGCATCTTGGAGTGGAACAAGCACTTATCTGTCATCGGTTGGCGTCTCGACGTGGACCCGGCCGGCAAACGGCAACCCGACTTGCTGTACTCGGCCGAGTGCCAGCACCCGGTCCACGAAAAGACCATCCGCGAATTCAAAATCTGGATTGACGCCGAGTTGTCCGCCGTGCGCATCGAACTGGATGCCCAACGCCGCCAACTCCCGGCCGCCGCCCACGACCACTACGATCTGCACCTGCCCAGCCAAGTACGCCTGGACATTCACGCCGCTCGCGATTCGCTGACCGATCAGCCCAAATACGTCTATCACGACCTGCAATTCCGCCTGGACCAGGACGAGATCCAGCAACTGCTGATGGGCGAGTCGCTCTACGGCGACCCCGGCCTCTGCATTCGCGAGCTACTGCAAAACGCCCTGGACGCCCTGGAGCTGCGCGAACTGCGGCTGAAGATGAAGCAGAAGGGCGAGGCCCGCGAGCCGGTCGACGGCGTGCTGATCCGCCCCGGCTGGGTTCGCGAACCGGACGGCCGCGAGGAGGAACTGCGCGTCACGCTGGACTGGGGCACCGACGAGGAGACCGGCCAGCAGTGGCTGCGCGTGACCGACAACGGCGTGGGCATGACCGAGGAGGTGATCAAAAACTACTTCACGCAGATCGGCAAGAGCTACTACCGCAGCCCGGAGTTCCATCAGGAACGAGCCGCCATGAAGATTGCAGGTGAGATCATAGCGCCGATCTCTCTTTTTGGTATAGGCATTCTTTCGTCGTTCATGATTTCTGATCGCATATTGGTACAAACACGTCCTGGTGGCAGCGATAGAGTTGATCGCGTTGCGTCCGATGTTACGATTACCGGTCCGGGCAGCCTATTCTGGATAAAACAGGGAACACGTCCATCGCAGGGCACTGATATTACGCTAGTCGTCAAGTCCGGGTATAGATTGAAACACGATGCGTACGCGTTTTTGTCAAATTTGCGTCAACACTTCGGCTATGTCGAAGATAACCGTAGCATAAGATCGCCTTCTTTCCAATTGGATCCGCCGTATCTCGCCGCAACCCATGTCGTATGGCCGCGCCATCCCGTTGTTTTTTCAACAGGCGAACGATCTTTTAGAATCGACGACCGCTTCCACTTTGATGAGCTCATCCCCATCAATAAGGAGAAATTGATTGAAGAGGCCGAGTATGCGAAGTGCCCGAAAACCCTAATCCGCAATCCGCGATGGGCGATGTGGGAGTGGACGGACAACGAAAGTGCCGATGCGAGCGGTAGCCGCATCAGATTGTGTTTTCCCACAGACATTCCGACGGACCAATCGATCACCGACCTACCTTGTGATGTTGTAGGCAGTGAACAGGCGTGCCGACAACACGAGATTGCCGCGTTCGTGGATCCTCAGACTCGCCGCTTCAAACACAGAGCGTTGTCGCTTGTGCACGGCATGCACATTAGGGATATGACCAACTGCGAAATCGTTCACGACATTCTCCCGTCTGTATCGACAGTGGTATGGCTCGACCTGCGTGGTCAATTGGCTCCAGGACTCACGGCCAACCGTCAACAAACACTAACGCCTGAAAGCAAGGATAGTTGGGACCAGAAAATTGACGGTTTTTTCGTTCGGTGCAAGGAATCACTCCGGAAGACACTAGGTGGACTCGGTGACGATGTACGCAAGAACTTGCTTATTGGATTCCAATGGCGCGATCGTATTTTTTCGACTACCACATTGGCTGAAAGGCGAGATGAGTTCGACTTGTTAGATTCGCTACAAGCATCTTGGCAATCAGGCGACGAGTTTGCTCCCGTGTTCTCCCACGCGTTAGGAGTAACGATTCCAGAATCAAGAAACATCGTTGGAGTGCTGTACGGGCTTGCAACGGATGACCTCATGATTCACTCGGGGTATATCCGTCAATTATATGCTGCGATTCCACATCTCTACGCATGTTTGCTTGGCGCAAGCCTACAGAAATCTCTTCAGCCGGAACTTTCCGAGACATGGCCCGGGCTCGGCTGCTTTACTTTGACGGGTAAGATCGGCGATGGCAAACTGATTGCTCCAGGCCGCGTTCAGTTTTGTCTCGAAGAGTCAACCGTTGTTGACGACGATTTACAGGGGCGGCACCCTGAGTTGCTAACAAGCCAGGGGTACAATGAGGGGTACAATGTGATCTTTCCAATGACTTCAGTTCCACTTGGAGATTTACGTTGCCAATGCGAAGAATGGCGTTCAAACGGAAGTGTTCAGTTCATCGGAATTGGACCAACCTTGCTGCCAAACAACGCAGCACCGTGGACACGTAACAGCAGAGAATACCACCGTGCACTTGAAGTGGACCACATATACGCGCTGCTTCCCCCAGTTCGCCTGTGGTCAAAAAGATTTGAAGAATGGACTGACGAGGATTGGGCAGCGCCTTTGAGTGTGTATTGGGAAGTGAAATCAGCCCGCGTGCGTTGGGCCACAGGAACTCATAGGCTCGAAACGATTCGCGACAGTGGCCAGCCAATTGAGCGGTTTTTGGCGAACTTCACGCGCTAAGACTGAGTGGAAAGAATTCCCGACGGCCCGACTTTCCCAGGACGTCGGTGCCACTGGGTCAGTTGCGTCGGGAGTGCGGCAAGTGGCGAAGCGACCGCTGGTACCGACCGCTGGGCGTCGCGCCGTTCCTCTTGCCCGCCCTGCACGACGTGTGGCGGAAGCACGCCGAGTTCCTCCAAGAGACGTTCAAAGTGCCGCATATCTACTGTCTGCTTCCCCGCTTCGAACTCTGGTCCAAACGCTTCTGTGACTGGACCGACGCCGAATGGCACGACCCGGAGAACCTTTCCGCCCTCTGGGACCTCTCCGGCCAACTCACCGGCAGCCCCGGCCAAGTCCTCTGGGCTCGAGGCACCCACGACATCCACGAAATGCCCTAGATCGGCCTCCCTGCGCCGGAGTTTTTAAACGCGGCACGATCATGAGCGATGGACGTTTGCATTGAATCGGCGGATAATACGGTTGTCGCCAACCACACCCCAAAACGCCACGTGAGGTGTCACATGCAACTTGCGGAATACTTCGACTTCCTGGCCGAGGACGACATTCGAATCAAAGGAACTCGCATCGGCATCGAGTCGGTTTTGTACGCACACTTGCATGGCAGCCAATCGCCACAGGCCATCGCTGCGCGGTTTCCTTCGCTCAGCTTGGAGCAGGTGTTTGCCACGATCACGTATTATTTGCACAACGAAGACACGGTTCGCCAATACCTCGCGAATTGGCTCGAGCACGGGTGTCGTATGCGAGACCGCCAAGCGAAAAGTCCGTCACCTGCTGTGGCCCGCATGCGCCAAACCAAAGCTGATCGGCCAGTGGCCGCGCCCGCGGAGAATTAACACGAAGTAGGAGGCACATCGGCTGCCTGCACTGCGTTGTAGTCCGTACCCACGACATCAACGAAATGCGTAAGAACGGCTTGTTCCACCAGTTTCGCCCAGTTGCGCCGGAAGTCTTGTCAGCAATGGGCTGCCTGAGTTATCGTTGAAGAGTACGAAAACGGCGTGGAGGCGTGGCGATGATTGCACGTAAGGCGTATACGGTCAGCGATGGTGAGATGGTACTGACCCTCGAACCGGCGGAAGAAGGCGGCTTTGTTGTCACTTCACCGTTGGACCCGGAGCTGGTTACCGAGGCTGAATCCCTGGACGAAGCGTTTGAGAATGCCAGGGATGCGGCGGACGCTCTCAACGAGTCACGAAAGAAACTGGCGAAGCAACTCGCGGATGCCGGGCTGTCACCGTAGGTGTTCGCTGTGAACCGAACCGAGTTGGAACGCCACCTTCGCGATCCTGGTTGCATCTTGCACCATCATGGCGCAAAACACGACGTCTGGCTAAATCCGGCAAACATGCGTAAAGCATCGGTCCCCAGACATCGCGAGATCAAAAAGGGTACGGTGCGCGGAATCTGCAGGCGACTTGATATTCCCCTGCCGCCAAGTCTTTGACTTGGCGAATTGAATCCGTCGACTAACCTTGTGGAGGTCTTTTGAGGATGCCGGCCGAAAGTCGCGATTTGTCCGAGTTGAGAGAAGAAAACCGTTTGCTTCGGCAAGCGATTACCGAGGCAAGAGGCCACTTGGACAATGCGGTCACTCAACTGCGCGACGTGCTGACGGACGAGATGATCGTCGAGGCAGCGTCCATCGAGGCGGAGGTTGCAATGCAGCGCGCTGCCGATTCGATTGACGAAGCACTCAGCGGTCTCGCTCAAGCGATCGACAATCGCAACGTCAAGCGCTCGCCGATCCCAGGCGGTCCAACTCGGCAACAAGGACAGGTACTGGCGTACATTCGTGATTACATGAAGCTAAATCACGGCGCGGCACCAACGCACGCGGAATTGCAAAGTTTCTTCAGACTCACACCGCCATCGGTCAACTCCATGTTGAAACGTCTGGACGAGCGAGGATTCATCCGTCGCACGCCCGGCAAGGCACGTGCAATCGAGCTTACCATCGATCCAGAATTGATCCCAAATCTCGAACAACCGTTCAATTAGTCAGAGTACGCCGAGTTCCTCCAAGAGAAGTTCCGTGTGCCGCGTTCGTAGTTCCCGATTCATCGGGTGGAACCGCATGAATGCGGTACTACTAACTCGAAGTCTAGTCCAAACGCTTCTGTTTTCATTTCCCAATCAGTTTCTTCATCTGCGCCCACGTTCGCGTGTTGGCCACGTCGTCTTTGGTCAGGCCGGCGCGGCGGGCTTGCAAGATGCCGTAGCGCATTAGGCCCAGTTGATCGGCGGCGTGGGCGTCGGTGTTGATGACGATGGGGATGCCGTGGCTCTTGGCGGCGGCACAGTAGATGTCGTTCAAGTCCAGTCGCATCGGGTTGGCATTCAACTCCAGCAACTTGCCGTTTTGCTTGGCGGCTTTGAAGACCGCGTCCAGATCGACCTCGTACGCTTCACGGCGGTTGAGCAGGCGGCCGGTGGGATGCGCGATGGCGGAGACGTGCGGGTTTTCGATCGCGCCGAGAATCCGATCGGTGATCTGCTGCCGCGATTGTTTCTGGCCGTAATGCACGCTGGCCAGTACCCAATCGGCTTCGGCCAGCACGTCGTCGGGCAAGTCCATGCCTCCCTTCTCCAAGATGTCGCACTCAACGCCTTTCAGCACCGTGAAACTCTTGCCGAACCTTTCATTCAGCTTGTCGATCTGCTTCCACTGCTCCCGCAGCCGCTTGCCGTCCAAACCGCGGGCCATCGACACACGCTGCGAATGGTCGGTGATAGCGATAAATTTCAGCCCGCGCTGCTGGGCCGCGGCGACCATCTCGTCCAGCGACGACTTGCCGTCGCTTTCCGTGGTATGCATGTGCAAATCGCCGCGGATGTCGGATAGTTCAATCAGTTCGGGTAGTTCGCCGGCCGCGGCCCACTCGAATTCCTTCCGCGACTCGCGCAGTTCGGGCGGAAAGACGGGCAGGTCGAGCGTGCCGTAGACCTCTTCCTCCGTGCGGCCGGCGATGTATTCTTCGCCGCCCTCTGCGACGCGGTACACACCATATTCGTTGATCTTCAGCCCGTGCTGTTTGGCCAAGCCGCGCAGCACGACGTTGTGCTCTTTCGAGCCGGTAAAGTATTGCAGCGCCGCGCCGAACGACTCGGCCGGCACCACGCGCAGGTCGATCTGCAAACCACCGTCGATGCGGACGGACATCTTTGTATCACCGCGAGCGATCACGTCCTTCACACCCTCGAAGCGGCCGAAGTGGTCCATCACGGTGCCGACGTCGTTGGACACCACGAGCACGTCCAAGTCGCCGATCGTTTCCTTGCTGCGGCGGTAGCTGCCCGCCAGTTCCAATTGTTCGACCGCCTCGCAGGCCGCCAGATGCTGACGCAGCTCTTGGGCAATTTGATCCGCATCCGCCCAGTACATTCGCTGCCCGGCCGTTTCCGCGACGGTCATACCCTGGAGAATCGTTTGCTCGGTCTTTGCGCCGAAGCCTTTCAACTCGCGGACCTTGCCGGCTTCACACGCCGCCTTCAATTGATCGAGCGTTTTGATGCCCAGTTCTTTGTGCAGCGCCGCTGCTTTCTTAGGTCCCAGCCCCGGAATGCGCAGCAGCGCGAGCACGCTTTCGGGAACTTCCTCAAGCAGCTTGTTGAGTTGCGGCAACTGGCCCGTGCTGACAAGCGTCGTGATCTTGCCCGCCAAATCGTCGCCGATCCCGTCAATGTCGGTCAGTTTGCGGTCTGGGCTTTCGATGATCGCCGTGAGCGGCTCGGCGAAGTCGCGAATCGTCCGCGCCGCATTGCGATACGCTCGCACGCGAAACGCATTGGCCCCCTGGAACTCGAGTAGATCTGCAATTTGATCGAACACGTCGGCAATGTGGGAATTAGTCATTTGTCATTTGTCATTTGTCATTTGTCATTTGTCGTAGGTCGTAGGTCGTAGGTCGTAGGTCGTTGGTCATTGGTCATTGGTTGTTGGTCGTTGATCGTTGGTCATTTGGACTTCGTCATTCTTTCGTCATTTGTAATTCGTAATTCGTAATTTGAAACTCACATGTGCAATTCCACCACATCTTTATCGTGTACGACGTAATCGCCTTTGACCGTCGTGCCGTCGTGCACTTGACTGCCCCAGACGCGGGCGTGTTTCAGGTTGTGGGCGAAGTCTTTGTGCACGAGTTCTGCGATCTGCAACAGCGTGCCGCCGCAACGAATGGTAAATGGGCGGTCGAAGTCGGGCTCTTTCTTGGTCGGCAGTTTTGTGTATACGCGAACTACGTCAAGCGACTTGTAGATCGCCTCGCGCAGCTCTTCCAAGCCCGTGCCGTGTTCGGCCGAGATGGGAAACTCCTGGAAATCCAGCGGACAGAATTCCTTGAGCAATGCCAGCCGATCGGCCGCTTCGGGCAAGTCGATCTTGTTCAGCAGCAGAAACGAGCGGGTGAAGGAGAGCCCGATGTCGTCTTCGTCCAAGTACGACTCCTTGGCCAGCCGCGTTTTCGTTTCGCGCACGCGATCGACCACCGCCTGCAATTGCTCGATGCCGTCGTCGCTGCC
>JBGTKH010000369.1:0-9654 GCA_041744735.1 Pirellulaceae bacterium
CGCCTGAGAGGAGGGCCGGTGTCGCGGCTTTCGTGGGCTTGCGGACTGATGACTTGGCGGCCGCCTTGCGCGGCTTGGCCGCCGTCGCAGCGACCCGCTTGGCGGCGGCCTTCTTTGCGACCTTCGCCGACTTCTTGGACGTCTTGCCAGCCATTGCGTTCACTCCAGGGCATGGTTCATCTCACGCAATTGCCAATGGGATCTGACCTACGGCTTCGACAACGCCTCTGTAACACTTGCCACGACCTGCTCGGCGATTTTCTGAGAGCCTTCCTTGGTGTAGTGAACGTCGCCGAGCTTGACGAACTGCGACGCGGGAAATTCCTTGGTCAGCGTGTAGAGGTCGTTGATCCGTACGCCGTACTTGTTCATCACTCGAGCCGCCGCGGCATTGTACTTCGCATCGTCGCCGACAATCCGGCCGGCTTCGCCCTCAGGCACAACCGTCGTGTGCGCCCAGATGAGAGTCGCGCCGGTTTTTTCCAGCCGGGCCACCAGCTTGTCGAGATTCTCCTCGTATTGTTCCAGGCTCGTCGTGAGCGTCCCGCCAATCTTATCGCGATGGCCCTGCGTTTTCGACTCCGGATTCCGATAACACAGATCCCACAAACCCCAGTTGAAATGAATCACATCCCACTTGCCGTCGCCCAGCCACTGATCGAGTTTCTGTAAGCCGGTCCCCGTGTGCTGCGCGTTGCCCGGATTGTGCACCACAACCGCCTTTCCCTTCAGCATCTCAGCCACGAAAGGCGTGTAACCCAACGAGATCGAGTCGCCAATAATCAGAACGTTTGGCTGTTCGGCTTGGCTGGCACGGTCGTTCTCGTTCGCATGGATTAAGGACGGCGGGGCGAGCAGCAGCAGCAAGAGAGGCATGGTTTGACGGTTGAAAATTCGCATCGCTTGTCTCCGGGATATCTTGGTCGGGCTTGTTCGAGGGCATTTCAAAACCGTAGCCGAAGTTGTGAAACTTCGGACTCTGCTGCTTAATTGCCAAACCCCAGTTCAGATTCTTGCAGCAATTCGAAGACGGCAAGATGTAAATGTTTCATGGTTACGACTCGGAGTAAACGGCATGGTCATTCAATGAACTGAATCTCCGAGAAGTCGGCCAGGTTGTCGCTGGTGGTGGCGCCGGTGGTGTTCATGCGTTGGTATTCACGCTCGCTGCCCTCTTGCTGGGGCTTGGTCGATTTCAAGCCTTTGTCGGCGACGCGGTGGCGGGTGAAGTTGCCGGTCCAGACGGTGTGCGTGCCCGAGCCCGGCACGACGGCTTCGGGGAAGGCGGCGTAGGGCAGGAAGACTTCCAGGCTCCAGAAATCTTTGCCGCGGTGGGCGGCCGCCGTAAAACTCTTGCATTCCCAGGTGGTGTCTTTCAGCTTCGAGTCCCACAGGTTGATCTCGGGGTTGACGATGAACTGGTAGAACTCGCCTTCGTTCTTGCCCGTCACGTCCAGGAAGATTTCGACGTTGTCGTCCCACCACATGTTGCCGTTGTCGTGGCCGCCGTTGACCGTTTCCAGCAACTGCGGCGTCGGTTCGCTCATGTGAATGCCAAACGTCACCCCGTCGGCCGTCCACACGCCGCGCACGGTCGATGCGTAACGGACCGGCTGGCCGCGGTCGGCGCCGAGCGCTTTGACGAAACCGTTGGGCGTGGCTCGCTGCCATTGCGGGTCGTCCAGCTTGCCATCGATCGCCGGTTTCTCGCCTACCTTTTGCAAATGGAGCGGTTTCAGGCCGCGGCCGTTCATCAGGTCGGCCTCCTTGAAAAACTCGTCGAGCGACGGCGTGTAATAGTCCAGCCGCGCGGTGACCAGCGCGTCGCCTTGTGCCTGCTGACGTGCCTGGGCCAGCAGCGCCCGCATCTTCGACACGGTCTCGGCCGGGAAGCTGGCTTCGTAAATCCCCTTGGGCGAGAACCGCCCGCTCGGCCAACGGCTCTGTTCCCAGCCGCCGATTTGCAGACCGATCAGTTCGCGCATCGTGCCGGTCGCGGCGCCGAACATGCGGACGCAGAATTCATCCACTGCGGCGTCCACGTCGAACTCGGGATTCCACAGCACCTTCAGCCAGCAGTACAGGCTGATGTGCTGCCGCGGCCAGTGATTGAAATCGCCGTTGATAAATGTGCCCACCGTTTTGTCGCGGTTGCGTTGATAGAAATCCTTGACGACGTGCGGGTATTGATAGGCGGCCTTCGTTTTGTGCGCGGGCCAGACGCAGTAATGCCAGTTCTGAATCTTGCGGCCGGTGGTGGCGATCCAGCGATCGATGTTGGCCTGTTCGTCGTCGCGGATCGCCGGTTCTTTGTACGACGCCAAACCCGGCATGCCGCACAATTGCACTTCCACGTTGCCGGGGAATTTGAAGCCGGCGGGGGCGGTGGTGTAATTCAAGTACGGCAGATAGACCACAGTGAAATTTTCGTCGGGCCAGCGGCGTTGGACTTCGCGCGCCAACTTGCCGACGAACGTGGCCATGACCTTCGACGCGCCGCCGTACTGCCCGCCCTTATCGTCCCACAGCTTGCGGCAGTGGTCGCAGTAACAGGCCAGCTCGACGTCGTACGGCGAGACGGTAATTGCCTTGCCCGAGATCGGCGCGTAGAGTGGCGTTTTCTTTGCGACGAAATTTTGAATCCCTTCCAGATACGTCTGAAGCGTCTGCGGGCTGCCGTAGCAGATCACTTCATATTGGCGGCTGCCGTCCTGCCGCATCTGATAAACCTCCGGCCGCTCTTTCTTCAACACTTCGTAGCCCGGCCAGTTCGGCTGATGCACTTGCAAACGGATCGGCCACGAGTTGCCCGACCGCAGAAACGTGTGCAGTTCGTGCATTTTGATGCCGGTGCCCTGCCAGGGGTTGGAGACCGGTGGCCAGATCACGCGCATCGGAAACGCCGGCGCATCCTCGTACCACACCGCCGGCACAACCAAATCGCGCGACGCGGGAACCGATTGGCCGATCTGCGGCCCGTTCTCCGTGGCTGGCGGAAAGTACCAGCGGACGCCGACGTAGCGTTCCAGAAAATCGTACACGCCCCACAGTTGCCCGTTGGCCTCGCGCCCCGCGTTGTTCCCGACGATGAAGACGCGATCGGCGGCTGTCTTGATGGCAAACCCTTCGAGGGGCAACTTCGAACTTTCCAATCCCAATGCCGCGGCCTCGTCACAGTCACCCAGCACGATCGCCGGTGAAGTGATCGCGTTGGTCACGATCGGCAACTCGGCCCCGGTCGCCTGCTTGATGAACCGCTGCAGTTCGCCCGCCCCTGCAGCACCTTTGATCACTACAATTGATGCCTTCGGCTGGCCATCCTTGACCAACACGACCGGCGCGTGATTCGGCCGAGCCTTCATCGCGACGGGAGTTAAGTCCTGCGCCTCCCACGGCGCGGCTGCGAGTGCGGTGGAAGTTAAGCCGACGCAGGTGAACAGAAATGCGATCGTTTTCATGTTCGTCTCCATTCGTTTTCATCGTGCGACACTTTGGCGGCGCTCATTGTGCCATCTTGTAGCCGTGCCATCTTGTAGCCGAATTCGCCAGAATTTGGCTTTCGAGTTTAACACAAGTCAGGCCAAATTCTGGCGAATTCGGCGACCAACGCATCTTAAAACCACATTCACGCGAAACTTGCACGCGGCAGCTCCGTATGTTAACTTCCACTGGTACCATGCCTGTTGTCCGTTGGGCGTCGCGCGTCCCACCTCATGATCCATCAATCTGTCGGCGGCTGGCCACTGCGAGGTCCTCGCCTTTCATGTGCTCATGTGTGAAAGTTTGGGAATGTCAAAGTCCGCACTTGCCTGGCTGGCCATTTGCCTTACGTTAGCTGCCCTGCCCGGCTGCGGCGGTTGTCGTGATAGTGGCGTTGATCCGTCGCAGCGTAAGCCGGTTTATCCGGTGTCGGGCGAACTGTATTTTGACGGCAGCCCCGCGCGCGATGTGATCGTGGTCTTATATCCGGCCGACGACGAAGCGCGCAGCGAGACTTGGCCGCTGGGTTACCCGCGGGCCACGGTGCGTCGCGATGGCTCGTTCCGCATCGGCACGTATGAACCTCGCGACGGAGCTCCCTTGGGTGAATACTTGATACTGGTCGTGGAAACGGATGCGTCGTTGGACGAGCCGCAGGCAATGGTTGCCGATTCCGCGGCGGCGACGAATTCGCCATCGAGGAATGGACCGGGATCGATGTACAGCGATCCGGAGCGGCCGGCGGGTCGCTTTATTGTAGAAGCCAAGGATAATGAGATTCCGCGGCTGTCGTTGGCCACAGGGTCCTAGGCGTGCCTCGAGTGCGGTTCGTCGTTAGGTGACGACGCGCCGACGCGCGGGTCAGTCGTTCAAAACTCAAAACTGCCGGGGCAAGGGCGATCCTCATGGCGAAACTCAATTCCCCGGCAATTTTGAATTTTGAACGACTGACCCCAGTGCCCTACCCGTCGCACTGGACGGGCAGGGTGCCCATCCTACAAGATTTGCCGTGATTCATTGCTTGGGAGAATGCTTCGTGAGGCCGGCAATCCGTAAAACTTGGAGCACGGGCTTCACGCTGGTCGAACTGCTCGTGGTGATCGCGATTATCGGGCTGTTGGTGGCCTTGCTGTTGCCCGCGGTACAGGCGGCTCGCGAAGCGGCGCGGCGCACCTCATGCTTGAACAACCTCAAGCAAATGGGGGTCGCACTGCAAACGTATCACGACACGCAACGCGCGTTTCCTACGTCGTCATTCTCGTCGCCCACGGAAGAGCAATCGATTTTCACGCGGCTGCTGCCTTATATCGAACAGCAAAACTTGTACGACCAATACGACAGCCGCTTCGCTTGGTTCGATACCACGAACCACTCCGCGATTTCGGCTTACGTCGCGACGTACACCTGCCCATCGTCGCCGGAAAGAAAACGCTCGGCAATCGGCAGCGTTGGCAGCACGACCTTGCCGCTGTATTGCACCGACTATTCCGAAATGGTGGACGTGGACCTGCCGGCGCTGTTGCCGCTGGGCTTGGTTGACCCCGCCACGGAGGCCTCACCGAATGCAGCTTTGATGGTCAACTTTGCCAATCCGTACTTGTCCCAGATCACCGACGGAACCTCTACGTCGATGATGATTGTAGAAGACGCCGGCCGGCCTCATCTGTATCGGTTGCGAACGAAGACCAGCGGCTTTGGCCTGTTTGGCGTCGGCGCTTGGGCAGATCCAGCGCAGTTCATCAACATGGACGGCGCCGATCCACTCACCGGCAACGCGCCGGGTTCGTGTGCCGTGAACTGCACCAACGCCTGGGAAGTCTACAGCTTCCATCCCACCGGCGCCCACGTCCAATTCGCCGACGGGCACGTCTCGTTCATCAGCCAGAACATCGACATCTTCACGTTCGGAAAACTCATCACCTGCGCGGCCGGTGAGCCGGTGCAGTCGCATTGATGGCTGCCGATTTGCTGCCGCGCATTGATAACGGTCCCGATCCCGACGCTACTCGGCGTGTGTATCCGCGTCCTCGGATCGACCTTGGTGGCGACGACGAATCATCTGCTCCAATTCGTTGAACCGCTCGGCAGTCGACCAGACATAAGTCGCGATCGCAACGGAGCCAACCGTAGCGGCAAAGGTGACGAACGCCCACGCGAGTTCGCGACCGTGAGATCTTGTCGCCAGCCAATACGTACCAAAACTGCCTGCAACTAGCACGACGAGAGTCAATCCGAAAGCGGAAAGCCAGGTCTTCATATTTCACACGCTTGGTGCGGGCAAAACACAACACGCCATGATTTGCTAGAACTCGCGAGCGCTTGGTTTCAGAGAGTCGGTCGGCGACGGCCGGGGTTCCGCCGACGGCTTCTTCTCCTCGTCTTTCTTCGGCGTCTTATTACCGCCGAAGAGGTTGAGCAGGGGGATGTCGAACTTGCTGGCCGATGGTCTCCGCTGCATGTCTAATTCGGCGTGCACGACCAGGCGGCCGTCGGATTTAGTCAGTTGGGCATCGAGACCGCGGAACCAGTCCAACACCAGCGGTTGGTAGGGATCGGGCGGTTCGGCCGGATCAATCGCCGCAAGCCAGCGCGTGGATTGCCACAGCGCGATCGAACCGTCGCGCTGGGCCAATTGATACTCGCCGCCCAACGGGCAGACGAGCTTGGCGTCCAGCAAATGTTCAGCCGTCTTCAGCGCCTCTTCGCGCGGCACGTGCAGTTGCTGCGACAGCGCGTGCAGCAAGCGGGCGTTGCCTAGCGACGCTTGGCGTGCCCGGTCTTCCATCAGCGTGCTGATCCAGCCGGACAATTTCGATTGCGACAGATCACCGACGTTCACGCGAATTTGAGCCGCGGTGTCGGTCTCTTCCAGTTGCAGGTGCGGCGTTACATCGCCCAGCAGCCGCTTGTCGAACGACAACACCGAGAACCCGTTTACGTCGCGTCGCCAAAGTCCGAGCGGCAATGCCGAGAAGCCGTACACGTCTCGCTCGCCGGTCAGGATCGCGGGCAGCAGATCCAGAAATCCCGGCCGCGGCCACGCGCCCAAATAGCCGGGCGTATTTTGCAGAATTTGCAGCGTACGCATAAAGCCGCTGCTTCGCACGGCGCCGCTGGCCGGCATGTCCTGCACGCCAACGAACAGATGATGCGCGGGTATCGACGGATCGAACATGCCGCCTTTCAATACGGCTTGAATTGAGATTACGTCACCCGGCACCGGCGCGACGCGGCGGGTGCTCGGCGGACCCAGTAGCGACATGACCCAGCCGTATTTCGATTCGTCCAACGGCGCGATGTGAGCGTCGATCACCAGTCGTTCGCCCCCATCGCGATCCCGCGCCAGCCGTTTCACGCTGACCATCAGCGGGTCCATCTGTTTCCAGTTGTCGCGATGGAACGCGGCACGCTCGACGTACCGCGCGGCTTCCGACCGCGTGACGCCCGTCAACTCCACGTCGGGGATCGGTATGAAGTTACCTCGCGGGCCCCGCAATGAATCGACGATCGCTTCGTCCGTAATGATCGGCTGGCTGCCGTCCGCCCGCTGACCGAAACCGCGCGGCAATAGACCCGCGCGAATTAGATCGTCAATCGTTTCGCCCGGTTGCTTCTCTGCCCGAGCCGCCAGACGAGCCATGTGCAGCACTTCAATCTCGGTCACCGACTGCATGCGGCGAGCCAGCTCAATTTGATATTGAGGACTGACCAAGCCGCGGAAGAACGCCGAGGAGAAGTAGACAAAAACCGTGTCATCGCGGCTGACCGGCATCTCCGTGCGAGCCTGACGAAATTCGGGCGACGCACCGAGCGAACCGCGGCCCGCGCCGATCTCGAAGAATCGTTCGACGATCGCTCGCGACGTGGTCACCAAATGAAAGTCGCCGTCGACCGCGTAAAACGAACGCACGGCGTTGTCCGGCGTGGAGAGCAGCGACACGTCGCGGCCGGCGATCTTGACTGTGACGTTGGTGGCGCCGTTGGCTTTCTCGCGAGCCAATGCGCGAGCCCGCTGCTGTGCGAAATCCTGGGCCAACAGGGCATTGCGAGCTTGAAACATCATGCCCATCGCGGCGCCTTGTTCGCTGAAAGTGTCGCGGCCGATGATCGCCACGTCGGCGATGACCGTGTCGCCCAATAGATCGGCCAACACGTTTTTCTCCAGCGCTAGCCGCCGCTGCATGCGCCCATTCAAATCGGCGCTCGAGCCGCGCAGCGTAATCATGCTGCCCAAATCGCCGCCGTAATCTTCTAGCAGATTGTCCAGCCACAGATAGTTCGAGAACCTTCCAAAGCGAATGTAGAAGCATTCTTCGGGCACGTGAGCGGCCATCGGCTCAATGACGACGTCGGCCGCAATCGGCGGAGCGGGCAACGTCCGCCACGCCACGTCGGCCGGCAGCGGTTGATCGGCGGCTTCAAATGCACCGCGACCCTGAATCGACTCGCGCATCGTGGCCAGCCGCAGCGATTCGGTGCCCATCAATAGCGCGAGCGTCTGTTGAGTCTGGTCGAGTTGCTCTGCCCTGGTACGATCCGTCAGCGGCGGTGCGAATCCCAATCGCTGGCCGAGCATCGTGGTCAAATACGTTTCGACCAGCGGTGGATAATCGCCGTCGCTGATCTGCTGGCGTGCGGCCGCGTTGTACTCGCGCCACCAATCTTGCAGCATGCGGCTGTGAACTCGCGCCGTTTGCGGAACGGGCACAACGGTGGCCGCGTTGGCTGAAGGTGTGTACAGAGTGAGCCGCAGAGGTTGGTCGCCCGTGAACAGAAAGTACACGGTGACGCTGGATGGCGGCAAATCACCGGTGCCCAGAAGCTGGCCGATAAACCGTCCGATGCGTCCCGTGGTGAACGCGGGGTACAACACGCGGTCGTTTTCTTCGACGAGCGCGAAACCGTTCGAGTCCGCCGCGTCCGCATCGGCCAACCGCAACGGCGCGGTGATACGGCCCACGCCAAAGGGACTGCCGGGGATGGCTTCGACATCCACGCGCGCGAATGCCGCATCGGCAGAAAACCAAAACAGTAAAGCCGCAACGGCGGCGACGAGGAACGGGCGAACGTCCATGGCAATTATTACTCCGGTTGTGTTGTGCTGTATGAGATTGAAGTGTACGCCTCGCAGGGCCGTCGGATCAACCCGTGCGGCGACGATTATCGAGCTAGCAGCGCGGGTTGATTTCCCATTCACCGTCCGCGAAGATGGTACGACTTCACGCAAGAGTCAATGTGCAGGTGAATCATGGCCGTACCAATCAGCGACGACCTAATACGCAATCCTCTGGAAAAATACCCGGCGGCGACCGTCGCGTGTTTCGATCCGACGACGGGCGATTTGCCGCGGCGGCGTTTGGACGAGCGGCGAAACGTGGCGTTTTTGGAGCGGCTCGCACAGGCCGGTGTGCCGGCGGTGTTGATTGCGGCGTCGACCGGCCACGGACATCTGCGGACGGTTGACGAGTTGGAGCAGTGGTTCGATTCGGCGGCTCAGGCGCGATTGGGCGCGACAATGAAGATGGCGCTGCTGCGGCCGGAAGATGGGCCGGAATCCAACCAGCGGTTGATCGGCCGATTGAAGCAGCTTGGCTATCCCGTCGTGTTCGTGCGGCCCGGAACCGTGTGGCCCAATCCGGCGAGCGATGAGCAAGTGGCGGACAACATGCGACCGATCGTCGAGGCCGCGGCACAAGCCGGTTTGGCGATCGGCGTGTATTCGATTCCCGATGTCAGCGGTCTGCCACTGTCGCCTGCGGCGGTCGAGCTGCTCGTGAACAGTCCCGGCGGCGATCGCATTGTGGCAGTCAAAGTGACCGAAGCCAATTACGAAACGAGCACGCTGCGATTCTTGGAACACCCGGCGCTCAAGCATCTGAAGATCGTACAAGGCTGGGACCCGCATCTGTCCCGCGCGCTGCAAGACGGTCCGCGCTACGATAAACAGGGCCGGCAGCGCTGCGGCGTCACGTCCGGACCAATGTCGCTGTGCGTGTTTCAGTACCTGCACATCTTCGACGCCGCCGCGCGTGGCGATTGGGACGAAGTGGCCGCGGCTCAATCCGCCGTCACCGCGCTGTTCCAATCGATGCAAGACGACCCGCAAAAATTCGCCGACCTGCAGCGCGCCAAATTCATCATGGGCCTCGGCCACCCGCTGATCGGCACCGTGAG
>JBGTKH010000370.1:0-6253 GCA_041744735.1 Pirellulaceae bacterium
GACGGCACCGACGCGATCCTCGCCGCCGGCCCCAAGCCCGGCGCGAAACTGGTCACCGCCGGCGCGGCGGAATTGTTTGGCACGGAATTCGGATTTGGGAAATGATTGGCTTTGTTGTAATGGCGAACGTGGGGCATCGTACAGGGATGCGCGAGCAGTCGGCCGGCCCAGTCGACCCTGGCCTGTCAATACCTGGCCGCTCAGCTTGAGCCAACTAGGGCATCTTCTGTCTCTGCCGCAGCCGTATCTGCGGGGCTGGTTTGCGCGTCAACTTTTGCCGGCTGGCGTGCGAGTCTCTCGCGCAGCCGGCGGATTTGCGGCCAGATGTGTTTGTAACCGCAATACAGCACTCGGCCAAGTAAACGCTGCGGCGCCACGACCAATCGCCCCACGCCGTAAGTGACCGGCTGACACTTCGACACGGCTTCGCTGATCGGACCCAGGCAATCGACCTGCCGCCGTTGGTCATCCTGATGAAATCGCTCGATGACGTGATGCATTAGAAGTAGCCCGGGGCTGTTGACGGCGAATTGCTCGTCGTAGCCGATCTTGAATGGGTAATACACGCCTTTTGCGTTGCCGGCATAATGAAACGCAATCGGTTGGCCGTTATAGTCGAGCAGCGACAACTCCAACTGACGCCATTCGGCCAATTGCCGCGCCTGACGCAGGAAGAATTCGTACATTCCCGGCGTTCGTAGGACCGACGTCCCCGAGCGGCCTTTCCAGCAGCGGTCTTCCACTTCGAAGCCGCGGCGGAGCAGGCCGTCAACGTCGTCGGGCGAAATCGACGACTCGACGCGCACTTCGACTTTGCCCGTTTGCTCTAGCCGCCGCATGTACCGGCCCATGTTGCGGCGATGATTGCGCGACAGTCGTTGCTGGAACGCCTCCCAGCCGCCATCCAGCGGGATCAAGCCCACACGATATCGCTCGCGGTAATCAGTGGCCATGCCGGCCCGCTGGGTCGCATGCAAGAAACATGTCCAGTACGGCGCTTCCATTCGTACTTCATTCAGCCACAGCAGCGGCCAGGGCAAACTGCCGAGACCGCCGACCAAAGTGTCGAACACCGCGTCTACGTTTGCTTCCGGATCGACCAGCAATTCGCCGCCCGGCGACCACTCGTTTCCCAGCAAATCGCCGACGTTGACCAGCGGCGCGAGTCGTCGATTAATCAACGGCAGCGCGGCCAAAAACCGCCCGCCCTCCTCGATCACGAGCGCGTGAAACCGAGACCGAGGGGCGAAGTGCTCGATCCACTGCGCCACCAGTTCCGCGCGCGCCGCCGGCAACGCCACGTCGCTGCGCCACCATAAATCATCCCATCGCGCGGCAACGGCCCGCAATTCGGCGATCGACTTGATGTGGACAAGGTGTAATTGCGGCATGCGTGCTCCTTTTCCAATGTTTCCCCAAAAAATCATGGCACGTGCGCGACAGATATCGTGGCGCAACTGCCGAGTCTTCGCGAATTCGGCGGCGGGGTCAGTGTTGCCGGCGCTCTATTCGACAAACTCGGCAAGACCGCTATCAGAGTGGCGGCAACTGACGGGCACGGTAGAATAGGGCTATGGACAAGAATCGTCGCGAGCACGCGAAATCCAAACCGGCTCGCTGGTATCGTTCGCCGAATATTCCAATGCCGGTCATTTGCCGGTTTGCGCGCGAAGTGGCGGAGCGTTTCCAGCCCGACAAGATCATCTTGTTCGGCTCCTATGCCAACGGCCAGCCCGACCAGGACAGCGACGTTGACATTCTGGTCGTGATGCCGACACGGAACCAGATCGATCAAGCGGTGCGTATCAGTCTAGATATTTCGCCCCCTTTTCCTGTCGATCTGATCGTCCGCACTCCGGAGAATCTACGTTGGCGTTTGGAAGAAGGCGACTGGTTTCTGCGCGAAGTCATGTCGACCGGAAAGCTGCTCTATGAGAAAACTGACGGCGGAGTGGGTACGGAAAGCCGAGGCTGATTTTGTCGCCGCGAATAAATTGAACGGGGGCAGCCCTCCTCTGCATGACCAAGTCTGCTTCCATTGCCAGCAGTCGGCAGAGAAGTACCTGAAAGCATTGCTCCAAGAAGTCGGAGCCGTCGTGCCTCGGACGCACATCCTGCTCGATCTACTCGCGCACTTGTTACCACATCACGCGCATGTGCGTTCGCTGCGACGCGGACTCGACTTTTTGAGTCGCTTTGCCGTCGCCACACGATATCCTGGAGATCATGCTACCAAGCGTCAGGCGGAGGCAGCACTTCGCTGGGCCGAGCAAACGCGAGTAACTTCTCGCGCGATTTTGGGGATTCGCGCGCGCCGGAAGAAATCGCGGTGAATCAATGGTCGTTTCCGCACTGTTGTATTGAGTTAAATTTTCCCTGCCACGTGTCGCGGCGGTTCAACTCGGCGTCGAGCGCCTGTCGCACCGCAGGCTTGTCGAGGCACCACGCGGGACCGATGAAATAGTCGGGCGGGGCGTCGCCGCTGACCCGTTCGACGATCGTGGTCGGCGGCAGTAGTTCTAGAAAGTCGACGAGCGTGCGGATGTATTGGTCGCGGCCCATTAGCGTCACTTGGCCGCGGGCGACTTGATCGGCCAGCGGCGTGTTTCGCACGGCGTACAGGTTGTGAATCTTGACCGCGTCCAGTCTCAGCCGCGCCAACTCGCGCGCCGTGGCCAGCATGTCGTCGTGCGTTTCGCCGGGCAAGCCGAGGATCACGTGAGCACAGATTTCGAAACCTCGCCCGCGGCTGCGCTCGACGGCGTCCAGAAATGCGTCGTGATGCTGGCCGCGGTTCATCCAATCCAGCGAACGGTCGTGCATCGTCTGCATACCGTATTCGACCGACAGATATGTTCGTTCGGCGAATTCACTCAGCAAATCCAGCACGTCATCGGGCACACAATCGGGCCGCGTGCCAATCGCCATGGCGACTATTTGAGGATGCGACAGCGCTTGCTCGTACACATTTCGCAGCCGCTCGACCGGGGCGTAGGTGTTGGTGGCTGGCTGAAAATAGGCCATGAAATGGTCGCACGTATAACGCCGCTTCAAACGGCGAAGGCCCTCGTCGATCTGGTCCAAAATGGTTTGCCGCGGCAACCGGCGGCTGGGGCTGAAACTGCGATTGTCGCAAAACGT
The DNA here is from genome assembly GCA_041744735.1 of Pirellulaceae bacterium. Classification (GTDB taxonomy): domain Bacteria; phylum Planctomycetota; class Planctomycetia; order Pirellulales; family Pirellulaceae; genus JBGTKH01. The sequence continues at coordinate 3,142 of JBGTKH010000370.1, forward strand.
GCAACCGCCGACGGCCACCGTCCCATCCACGTTCGGGCACGTGAAGCCGGCGTCAACGCTCACTTTCTGCACGCGGTGCCCGAATTTGCCGCGCAAGAAAAAACTGTAAGCGAAATAACGCAAACCCGCTGCGCGCCAATCATCAAGGCAGTGCGATTGGACCGGCAAAGGGTAAGTTGACGCCACTTCGGCACTCGTTTAGATTAAAACGCGGTAGGCAACCACATTTCGGGCGTGATCACCTTCAAATCATAAGAGACCGCCCCACGACCTACAAGGGATTCGAGAGGATGTACGGTGAACTGATTCCGGTGGGTGGCGGCGATCCAATCCCCCTGTTGAAAAAAGAGTTGAGCGTCGGTCGCCGCGAAAGCTGCGACATCGTGTTGCGGTTCGCCAACGTGTCGGCCGAACATTGTGTGTTGACGGTCGAGCAGGGCTACTGGTTCGTGCGCGACGCGAACAGCCGCAACGGGGTGAAGATCAACGGCGTGCACATCGCTGCCGACACTCGCAAGCGGCTCGACCCGGGTGACGTGCTGTCGGTGGCCAAGCACGAATACGAAGTGAATTACGTGCCCGTGGAATTGGGAGCGGTCGGCCCGCCGCCGATGGACGAAGAGCCCGAGTCGTTTCCCAGCCGTTCGCTGATGGAACGTGCCGGATTAGAACGCCGCAAGGATGCTGACGAGCGACGATACGACGTCACCGATGACAGTGCGGGAAAATTAAAAAAACGCGGCAAGGATCGACTCGTTTAGATATCAGAAAGGTGCCGGCCGGATGTTAGCGCACATGGTCTATTTCACGCTCCAGGACAGTTCCCAAGCCGCGATCGAGAAGATGCTCGCCGCGTGTCGCCACTATCTCTCCGGGCATCCGGGAACGGTGCTGTTCGCCGTCGGCACGTTGACGCCCGATCTTACTCGCGAAGTCAACGTCCGCGATTTTCACGTCGCTCTGCAACTGGTCTTTGAAAGCCGCGAAGCCCACGACCAATACCAAGCCCACCCCCGGCACCAGCAATTCATCGCCGAGAATAATAACAACTGGTCCAAAGTCCGCGTGTTCGACGCAGACGTGACGGCGTAGGCGGCGATTCGGTTGAAGTCTTGGCGTGATCTTCGGCCTCAACCAAAGTAGGATGGACGCCCTCGTCCGTCCAAATCTGACGGACGAGGGCGTCCGTCCTACGACACGCGCAGTACATCACTACCACCGCACGGTCCGAGTTGACCGCACGGCCCGCCCGCGGTAGAGTTGACGCAGCAGGCCGCAATTGCCGTCACCATCTCAAAGGAGTCTTCTATGAGCTACATGAACGAGAACCCGTACCAGGCGTACACTCCCTTTGGCGACGTTGCCGCCTTGGCGAACGAGTCGGAGCGAGCCGCGTTTATTCGGCGTACCTACACACACTTGGCCGGCGCAATCGCGGCATTCGTGTTAATCGAAACTTTGATCTTCACGCTCGTGCCGGATGAAACGTTGCGGGGACTGATCGGCACGATGGTCACTGGCTGGAACTGGCTGATCGTGCTGGGTGCGTTCATGGTGGTCAGTTGGATCGCACAAAGTTGGGCTGCGTCCGCCACGTCGCTATCGACACAGTATCTGGGGCTTAGCCTGTATGTTGTGGCCGAATCGATTATCTTCGTGCCGCTGTTGTACGTTGCGAATCACTTTGCACCCGATACAATTCCGTCGGCGGGACTGTTGACGATGGTCATTTTCGGCGGACTCACGGCGGTTGTATTCTTCACACGCGCGGATTTCTCGTTCCTGCGGATGTACTTGTGGCTGGGCGGACTGGCCGCGTTGGGCGCGATTGTGTGTGGCATCGTCTTCCAGTTGGACTTTTTCGGCGTGATCTTTTCGCTGGCGATGGTCGGGTTGGCCGGCGGTTACGTGTTGTACTACACGTCCAACGTGCTGCATCACTATCGTTTGGACCAGCATGTCTCGGCCGCCCTCGCGCTGTTCGCCGCCGTGGCCCTATTGTTCTGGTACATCCTGCGGATCCTCATGGCACTGAAGGGACGCGACTAAGGGCGAGTTACCGTAGGACGGATTGCCAATCCGTCCCACATTTCACGCTCGTTCACCCTCGTTCCCAAGCCGGAGTTCGGGAACCAGGAAGGGACGCAACTAGCTCATGACATCGCAAGAGTACGATCCCCGTTTCCTGCAAGGCATCGAGTATTTCAACAACTGCGATTTTTTTGAAGCGCACGAGGCGTGGGAAGAGCTGTGGGCCGACTATCAGGGCTCGTCGCGGCAATTCTATCAGGGGCTGATCCAAGTGGCCGTGTGCCTGCACCATTTCGGCAACGGCAACATCCGCGGCGCGCGGAAACTTTATCACAGCTCGCGGAAGTATTTAGAGCAGTACGCTCCCCACCATTCGGGAATCGACTTGGACAAACTGCTCGCGGAACTGCAAACTTGCTGTGCCGAAATCCTCAGCAGCCAGGAAGAGTTCCCGCAGATCGAAATCGTGCCGGACCTGATTCCCGAAATTCACCTTTCGCCGCCCCCGTCCACCGGTAGTGATACCATTTGATGCATTCGTAGGATGGACGCCTTCGTCCGTCCGATATTTCACGCGGATTCCTTGTCGGACGAAGGCGTCCAACCTACAAATGGTATCACTACCCATCCGCTGGTTGACTATGGAATTGCTCGCGGGCCATGTTATGATGAGCAGCAGATTGGTCGGAGCGAAGTCCTCGTTCTAAGGCGGCGGCCATGTCTCAGTATGAACCTTCTCCCGTGCTCCCCAAAGATTTTGCCGGCGTTGTGCGGCTGTTCCCATTGCCGAATCTGGTGATGTTCCCCAACGTCATGCAGCCGCTACACATCTTTGAGCCGCGGTATTGCGAGATGTTGGAAGACGCGCTGCGCGACGACAAGCTGATCACGATGGCGCTGTTGCAGCCGGGCTGGCAAAAGAATTACGAAGGCCGGCCGCCGATCGCGCCGGTGGCGTGCGTCGGCCGCATCGTTTCCCATGCACGGGACAACAACGGCCGGTACAACATCCTGCTGCTCGGCGCGGGGCGGGCACAAATCATCCGCGAACTGCCGCCGGCCCGTGCGTTTCGACAGGCCC
>JBGTKH010000371.1:0-8023 GCA_041744735.1 Pirellulaceae bacterium
CTGGCCCCGCGGCGCGTGTTGCCGTTCGAGTTGAATCACGACCAGGCGATCGGCATCATGCGCAAGTGGCTGGGGAGCAGCTTTTGGCGGCCCAGCGATCTGGCCTCGGCGGCCGTGGTGACGACGATGGCGGCGGTGTATGTGCCGTACTGGGTGTTCGACGCTCAGACGTTTACCTATTGGACCTCCGATAGCAGCCAGACTCCGCCGGGTGCGCGGGCCAGTTGGTATCCCGTGGTGGGCCAGCATCGCGGCCGCTACGCGGGGCTGCTGATCGGCGCCAGCGGCACGTTGTCGCCAGGCGAGACGGCGGCCATTTGTCCCTATGATTTGGCCAAGGGTCAACCGCCCGAGCAAGTCGATTTGGACAACGTGGTCGTCGAGCAATTCCGCGTGCAACGAAAGTACGCGCGGCCGCTGGCTCAGCAAGGGTTGGAGCAATTGGAGCGTGAAGCGTGCACGCGGTATGTGCCCGGCCGCTCGCGAAATACGAAAGTCAACGTGCGGTTGGAAGGGCTCACCAGCGAGCCGGTCCTCGTGCCGGTCTGGATGATGGCGTATCGGTACCGCGATCGCGTGTTTCGCTTCCTGGTCAACGGGCAATCCGGCCGGTCTACAGGCCAAGCACCCATTTCGTGGGCCAAGATTTGGATGGTCATCGCGATCGCGGTACTGGCGGCGTTGATGGTGCTGCTCGGTGTTGCGGTCTGCGGCGGCGTCATGAGCGCCCAGGGCCATTCAACTTTTCAAACTGCGACCTCTGTACGACGGGCCTCCGGGCCCGTCGATGCAACTCAGTCGTTAATCGACGGGCTCGGAGGCCCATCGTACGTGCTGGTGCAGTTTCAAAAATCGAAATGCCCGTCAACGCCCGCCCTTCGAGCTTTCCGCGATGTGCCGCCGTCTGCTATATTGGCGCGCGATAGTCAACAACCGTTCACCCGCTCAGGGAAGACATGGCCCGCGAACCGATTCTGCGAAGTCATCAGCCGGAGGATGACGACGACCGCGACTTGCGCCCGCAGCGCATGCAGGACATGGTCGGACAGCGCGACGTGTTCGAGCGGCTGGCGATTGCGGTCGATGCCGCCGGCAAACGGGGCGAGTCGCTGGGCCACATTTTGTTCGACGGCCCGCCCGGCTTGGGCAAGACCACGTTCGCCATGTGCATCCCGCGCGAACTGGGCGTGAACATCCAATTGACCAGCGGCCCGGTCCTCAAGGCACCCAAGGATTTGGTGCCGTATCTGACGAACGCCGATGAACGCTCGGTGCTGTTCATCGACGAAATCCATCGCATGCCGAGCGCGGTCGAGGAGTATCTGTACACCGCGATGGAGGATTTCCGCATCGATCTGGTGCTCGGGGAAGGAGTGAGCGCGCGGACGCTGAACTTGCACCTCAAGCCGTTCACGCTGATCGGGGCGACGACTCGCGCCGGGATGCTCTCGGCGCCGCTACGCGATCGCTTCCACATCCGCGAGCATTTGGGATTCTACAGCGTCGAGGAGCTGACGGAGATCATTCGCCGCAGCGCCGTTAAACTTAGCGTCCGCATCGACGATGACGCCGCGGCCGAAATCGCTCAGCGCAGCCGCGGCACGCCGCGCATTGCCAACAATCAGCTTCGCTGGGTCCGCGATTACGCCGACAGCAAAGCCGACGGGCGGATCACGCTCGACGTGGCCCGCGCCGCCTTGAAGATGGCCGGGGTCGATCTGCTCGGTCTGGGCCGGCAGGATCGCAAGTATCTGGAAACGATCATCCGCGTCTTCTCCGGCGGGCCGGCCGGTGTCGAGGCGATCGCTCACACGATGAACACGTCAATCGACACGCTGTCCGACGAAGTCGAGCCGTTTCTGCTTCGCAGCGAGCTGGTCGTCCGCACGCCGCGCGGGCGTGTCGTCACCGCGCGAGCGTACAATCATCTCCAGCTCTCGCCACCAGCCAACGCGGCAGCCGCGCAGCCGCGATTGTTCCAATAGCGCGTTGTTTAGCCGCTAGGCGCAAGCCCACGGGTCGCGCGCTGAAACCCGTGGGCTCGCGCCCAGCGGCTAATTCTTTCCCCGCGATGCCGCACGTTGTTGACGCCCACTCTCTCGCCGCGTGGCTCCGTGGCTTGAAATCACTGATATGCAATCTCGCTGAATCGCGTCATCACCGGCCGTCGAAACGAGACCGGGTATCGACAAGAAAGAATTCTAAACCAAATTGGCAAAACAAGTTACTTCCGTCTGGACTTCGACTGAAGTGCCGCTATGATTCACGACGAAGCAAGAACTCTGCCAGCAAAACCTCACAAGAAAAAATTCGTTTCGACAACCGCATAGGAGATCAATCATGGATAGCACGAAAGTCATCGAGAAGCTAAACGAAATCTTGCGACACGAATGGACCGGCGTGGCGCAATACGCTCAAGCCGGCTTTGTCGTACAGGGCCTGTGGCGCGAAGTGTTCTCGGGTATGTTCTTCGATAGTGCCAAGGAATCGTTCGGACACGCGAAACTGATCGGCGAGAAAATCGTGGCCATGGGCGGCGTGCCAACGATCGAACGGAACTCGGTCAAACAATCGAACGACCTGGGCGAAATGCTGCAGCACGCGCTGGAATTCGAATCGGCGGCCGTGAAACTGTACACGCAAGCCCTGGGCATGACCGAAGACGACCGAGCCCTGACCGTCTTCCTGGAAGACATCCTGAAGGAAGAGCAGGAAGGCGTCGATCACGTCACGCAGCTTCTGCGAGAGCAAAAGGGCGCGGCCGGCGCGAAAGGCTCCGCGGCCAGCAAAGTCGGATAGCTCAACACATATCGCCCGTTGAATTAAACAAAAAACGCCCCGGTCATTTCGACTGGGGCGTTTGTTTTTGTGTTGACTTGCCGCCGATCGCGGCTCAGAACTATCACGCCGAGTCCGCTCGCACGACGCGCGGACGAAATCCGCTGGGCGTACGCTGCGTGAATTCGCGCGGCAATGAAGCAACGCGACCGCTCGGCCCCGCTTGGCCGGTTCCCAGCGCTCCCCGCAATTCAGCCACTTGATGCGGTTCAAGCCGCACGCTGCTCTGCGTGTACCAGCCGAGTCCTTCTCCCCATGACTGTTGGCGCATCTCGATGCGGCTCCCTTCGCCGGGAAATTGGCAGAGCACAACCAGCAGGCGGTCTTGTTCGCTGGAACCAGGGATACTAGCCAGAGTGACTTCGTTTTGAGGTTTCATACGACGAGCAGTCGGAAGGCGATGTTGGGCGGGCCTTGGGATTGAGATTCATTCTCAATTTCTGCCCTCAGTATACCCAGCGAAAAGTTTCTGTCAACAACTTTTGGTGAGATTTGTGCAGAGCGAGGCACCCACCAACATGGTGGAGTCGGTTCGCAGGCCGTCGTGCAATTGCCCTTGCCCGCCTTTTGTGGTGTCGGTACCATCCGGCCCGCTTATCGTTAAGGCAGCGGGAGGCGACCGCGCCGGCAACTTAACCGGGTCCCTGATCGCGGTTTGCTGCGGGCGCAAGTCTCTCGGCCACGTTTCCTTTTTCGTCCTAATCAATACGTGACAGGAGAACTCGCCATGCGGCCCCCGATGCGCATCGCATGGCTGCTGGTATTTTTGGGACTGGCTGCGGCCGGTTGTAATCGCAATCCGTTCGTCAATAACCAGCAAGGCATCGCTTGGCAGCAACAAGCGGCCGAGCAACCATACGTCGCCCAGTTGCAAGATCTGAATCGCCGGGTCAGCCAATTGGACGCCGACAATCGCGATCTGCACGCCCAGCTTGCTCAGTCCCGTCAGCAAGTGCAATTGTCCGGTGACCGTGAGGCGCTGCTCCGCAAACAGCTCGGCGACACGGCGGCTCAGCTTCGCGATTCTCTGGCCGAGAAACAGGAAACCGCTAAGCAACTGGCCGCTCTGCAGCAGTCAACGCAGTTCCGCGGCGGCGCGACGCTGACGGCCAACAGCAGCTTGAAAAACAGCCTGCAGGTCGTAAACGTGCCGGGTGTCGATGTGCGGTTGGAAGACGACGTGGTACGCATCGAGTTGCCCGCCGAGCGGCTGTTCGTCGAAGGCACGGCTCAACTTCAGCCCAATGCTAATTCGCTGCTGGATCAAGTCGCCGACGCCATCACACGCAACTACCCGCGCCAAATCGTGGGCATCGAAGGACACACCGACACGTCGCCGGTCGCGGGCTCTCTGGCCAGCAGCCATCAACTATCCACGTCACAGTCGCTGGCCGTGTTCGACCAACTCACGCGCCGCAATCGGCTCCCCTCGAACCAACTCTTCACCGTCGGCCACGGCCCCAACCACCCGCGCGTCTCCAACGCCACTCCCTCCGGCCGTGCGAAAAATCGCCGCATTGAACTGGTCGTCTACCCCGAGACGGTTCAGTAGACTCGGTAGACATGGCCTGACGCGACAAGGCCGACTCGCCTAAAATGGAAGCCGCGCGATCCTGTGAACTGTCAGCCGTGCATTAATGGGTAGCCGAAGTCGCCAGACTTTGGCCGGACCTCGCGAGAACCAAACTCTGGCGAGTTCGGCTACATGCACGAGTGCACCGCTGAGGGGCTATAGTGTTCCGCCCGCGTTGTCCTCCGCGCGTCTTGTTATAGAACGAAAAGCCGTCAACGATCCTCACCGAGTCGACCGCATGATCGCCATCATCGACTACCAAATGGGCAACCTGCGCAGCGTCCAAAAAGGATTCGAGAAGGTCGGGCACCAAGCGGTCATCACCAGCGATGCCGCCGAGTTGGCCAAGGCAGACAAGGTCGTGCTTCCCGGCGTTGGGGCATTTGCGGATGCGATGACCGAATTGGGGCGGCGCGATCTGGTGCAGCCAATTCACGACGCGATCGACGCTGGAAAGCCATTCTTGGGAATCTGCTTGGGGTTGCAGTTGCTGTTCGACGTCGGCTACGAAGACGGCCGCTACGAGGGGCTTGGCGTGCTGCGCGGCGAGGTGCGGCGGTTCGACCTGCCGCACGAATACAAAGTCCCGCACATGGGCTGGAACCAAGCCCTCATCCGCCGCCGCGCCCCGATCCTGGAAGGCATCCCCGACGGCACCCACTTCTACTTCGTACACTCCTACTACGTCGTCCCCGAAGACTCGGCGGTCGTCGCCGTCGAAGCCAACTACCACCAGCCGTTCTGCGCCGCGATCTGGCGCGACAACCTCTTCGCCACTCAATTCCACCCGGAAAAGAGCCAAGCGGACGGCCTGCGGATTCTGAAGAATTTCGCTGAGTTGTGATATCCGCTTGCTGAAAGAAGCATTCGGGCATTACGCCACTTCTTCGTCGCCGCCTACCTGCTCGAGCATGTCTGCTTCCGCCAAGAGCCGGGATATCGGCAGTTCAAAACCGGGCAATAGATCTGTCGTGTTTACCTCGCCTTCGCGGACCACGAGCGTGCTTGCCTTGCTGCGGCCGTAGCGCACCGCGGTCATCTTCCGTTGGAAGCGGTCGATGATCCAGTATTCTTTAACCTTGATTTCGCCGTACTCTCGGCGTTTCGTTTGATAATCTCGCAGGCGATTACGCCGCCCCTTTGAGACGAACTCCACAATGATTGTCGGCTTCTCGCGCTCGACGATGGGCAACCGGCCGAGTCCAGCCCAGATCATAATGAGTTCGTATCGGAAACCTTCTTCCCAGTCGTCGGCCGCATCAAATTCCTCGGGTGTCATCAGCGTGCCCGCGAGGGCCGGCGTGATCATCTGGTCGACTTGTGCGATATCGTCTTGTGCGATGCTCATCGAATACACCTTTGCCCAAACCCGGATGGCTTTCTGCGAGGCCGGCATGTCGCTCTCGTCGGTGCCGAAACCCGACGTGTTAACGTTCATTTTCCTTCGTTTATTGTACACTTGCATGGCCGCCATCGCTGTGGCATATTGCGCGTTTTCCCAAGTCTTGACGTAGCATGGCGGAGAGTCTTTCGGCGATGCAAATCTGGCCGGCCATTGATTTACGCGGGGGCAAGTGCGTGCGGCTGGTCCAGGGGGACTATGGCCGTGAGATGGTGTTTGGCAACGATCCGGCGGCGATGGCGCGGCGGTGGGTGGACGACGGGGCCGAGCAGCTTCATTTGGTTGATCTGGACGGAGCACGCGATGGGCGATCTGCCAATCACGAGGCGGTGGCGGCGATTCTGGCGGCGGTCGACGTGCCTTGCGAATTGGGCGGCGGCATCCGCGACGAAAAGGCGATCCAGCAATTGCTGGCGCTGGGCCTGTCGAGGCTGGTGATCGGCACGAAGGCACTGAAGGAGCCCGACTGGTTCCGTGAAGTGTGCCGTAAATTCCCGGGCAAACTGGCGGTCGGCATCGACGCTCGTGACGGCCGCGTGGCCACTGACGGCTGGCTGGAGACCAGCGACGTGGCGGCCACCGATCTTGCCCGGTCACTGGCGGGCGAGCCGCTGGCGGCCATCATTTACACGGACATTGCGAAAGACGGTATGATGGCGGGGCCAAATCTACGAGCCATGGCCGAGATGAGGAACGCCGTCGCTGTACCCGTGATCGCATCCGGCGGAGTGACCACGGCGGGCGACGTCGAGCGACTGGCTCGCATCGGCATGGCGGGGTGTATTATCGGACGATCGTTGTATGAGGGAAAGCTGACCCTTGCCGACGCCATCGCCGCGTCGCGGTCAGCCGAGCAATCGACCTAAAGGAATCGAAGCATGTCAAAAGCGAAAATCGAAGACATCCGCAACGTGGCTCTCTGTGGACACGGCGCGTCGGGCAAAACGACGCTGGCCGACAAGATGCTGATTAAGACCGGCACCGTCAGCGCGAATCCCAGCGTCGACGACGGCAACAGCATCTGCGACTTCGACGCCGAAGAGAAACACCACAAATACACGATCGAGGCCAGCGTCATCCACTTCAATCACGCCGGCAAGCGCTTCAACGTGATCGACACGCCGGGCTATCCCGACTTCATCGGGCAAACCATCGGCGCCCTGCGCGGAGTGGATCTGGCGGCGATTGTCATCAACGCGCATTCCGGCATTGAAGTGAACACGCGCCGCGTCTTTCAAGAGGCAGGCAAGGCCGGCATCGGTCGGATGATCGTGATCAACAAGATGGACACCGACAACATCAACTTTCCCGGTCTGCTGGAAGGCATCCGCGGGATGTGGGGCGGTTCGTGCGTGCTGCTGAATGTGCCCATCGGCCACGGCCACGATTTCAAGGGCGTGGTGAGCACGTTGAAAGTCCCCGCGGACACAGCCGGCGCGTTGGTCGATCCGAATGATATTAACGGTCCGCTCGTGGAGTCGATCATCGAGGTCGACGAAGCTGTGATGGAGCGGTACCTGGAAGGCACACCGCCGACCGACGACGAACTGTCGCGGCTGATCGTCCGCGCTGTCGCGGAAGGCACGTTGATCCCCATCGTCTGTTGCTCGGGCAAGGCGGACATCGGCGTGACGGAGTTGCTCGATGCAATCGCCATGTGCGGTCCGTCGCCCGAGGCGATCAAGCACAAGGTGATCAAGGACGGCGAAGAAGTGGACATTGCTCCCGATCCAAACGGCCCGCTCGTGGCTCAAGTGTTCAAGACGCGCATCGACCCGTTCGTGCAGAAGCTGAGCTTTATCCGCGTCTTCTCCGGCACGCTGAAGAAGGACGCCAACATTCCGGCTTCCACGGCGCGCAAGGGAATCAAGCTGGGGCCGCTGTTGGAAGTGCAAGCCAGCGAAACGTCGCCTATCGACTCGGCCGGCCCCGGCGACATTGTGACGATGGCCAAAATCGAAGACTTGCACACCGGCACCACGCTCGGCGATCTGGAGATGCCCAAAATCCCCTTCCCGCGGCCGATGGTCGGTCTGGCCGTGACGCCCAAGAGCCGCGGCGACGAAACGAAACTGTCCGGCGCGTTGCACAAGTTGGTCGAGGAAGACCCGACATTCCACCTCGACCGCGACGCGCAGACGAAAGAGTTGGTGGTCACCGGCATGAGCGAACTGCACCTGACCGTGATCCGTGAACGGCTGACGCGGCGA
>JBGTKH010000372.1:0-3255 GCA_041744735.1 Pirellulaceae bacterium
GCCGCGCGGCGGCGGATAACGACGCTACCGCCGCCAAACCTTCCGCGCCGGGCAACCGCGCGACGGCATCGGCGAACTCGCTCATTCGCTGTGGCGAGTAACTTTGCAGCAGCTCGTGCCATTGCCGGTCACGCCGTGCCAGCCGCGGCAAGGCCACGCTCAGGATCAACTCGCCTTGCGAGCCGATGGCAAGCTGCGGTGAATCGTTGGCGGCTATGCTCATGAGTTTATTATCGGCTGCTGGGGTGTCGCCAGCAGCAACTTCCTAACCAGTCCGGAGACGAAATAAGTTGTCTCGCTGTAATAGCTCTGATATACGAACTCATTTTCCAGCACGGTGCCGAAGAATGGATTGTGATGGGTCACGTCTACGTTCAACGACCCGCGGTTGATGGCCTGCTGGATCGCTTCCAGCCCGGGCGCGCATTTTTCGCGGAATGTGTCGAGCCGCCGGCGAAACACGCCCAGCACCCAATCGTAGTCTCGTTCGCCCCACTGCGTTTCATTCTGATATTGGTAGTAGGCCATGTCCAGGTGCTGCAGAAAGACACCCGGCAGCCCTTCCACGTCGCCGCCGAGCTGTTGCAGTGCGGCACGCGCGAGAAACCCCGGCGATGACTTGCGGCCACCGTACAGTTGCCAGCGGCGGTCGTAGATCCCCATCAATTCGTCGGCGTTCATGGGATCGGATTCTGCCAAGTCCACCAAGGTTTGCAGTTCCTTGCGCGTGTGGGCGTACCAGCTTCGAGCCGTTAAGACAACGTCGACACCGGGAGCACCGTGCAGCGTGTCCAGCGCGTGGGCCAGCAACGAGCGCTGCTGGCGAGCGTTTTGCTGGGCACTGACGTAGCCTTCCAACAGATCAATGTCGTCGGCGAGAATCAGGGCGTGCTGGATCAGTTTCAATCCCAGCAGGGTCTCGATCATGATGCCGCAGACCTCCGCCAAATCCAACGCCGAAGGAGGACGCAGCGAGAGCTGAACGGCGTTTTTCTGGGAGCGCTGCGTCTGGTATTTGCCGAGAAACTTGAATAGCAATGGAGCGCCGCCAGCCTCGACGCCGACTTCATTGGATTCGCGGTTTTCTTGCTCGAGGCTCAACGTGACCTGCGTCGTGCCGGTTTCGAAGAGGGCGATCTTTTCGATGAGTTGGTCCACGAGCTTGACTTGTGGACGCTGCATCGGATCGTTCGAAAGACTCTGATCAAGTACGCGCGTCTTGAATTCGCCGCGCAGATTCTCGAACAGATCACGCATCACGGCCACGGCGTCCAGCCGGCCGCCGGCAGGAACGATGCACTGAATTCGCTTCTTGCCTTTCGGCAGGTCGGCGAAAACCCGACGTGCGAGGTGCGATTTGCCGCTGCGCGACTCCCCATGAATCACCCACGGCCGCTTATCGGCCCGTTTCGACCGTTTTCCACTAATGTCGAGATTTGCCTTCAACGACTGTAGTCCCCGCTTCAATTCCGCTTCGCGTCCGTAAAATAACGCTTTCACGTGACGACGATCGATCGGCGGTTCGGGCTTGAACAACAGGGCGTCCGTGCCGAACTTGGAACTCTGCTGGGCTGGCGACATATTTTGCTCTCCACGCCGTCATTCTAAGCCGATGCTCGTGCCAATCGCCAGTGAGATTTGGGAAACGCTTAGTGCCCTACCCCTTTTCGACAACTGTCTCGGGCAGCGTGGCGATGAAGGCTTTGATCTCGTCGCGCACGCGGCGGTAGTGGGTGAGGGCTTCGTCGCGGGTGGCGGCGGTGCGGGCTAGTTTGGGCGGGTCGTCGAAGCCGACGTGGATGATTTTCGGGGCGCCGGGCAGCGCGGGGCAGTGTTCGTCGGCATGGCCGCAAACGGTGATAACGATGTCAAACGGAATCGGGCCGAGGTCGGTGACGGTTTTGGATTGCTGCGCCGTGATGTCGACCCCCGCTTCTCGCATGACCTCGACGGCGTCGGGGTTCAGGCCGTGCTTTTCGATCCCGGCCGAGTAGGCGTCAATCAGGTCGCTCTTCAAGGCCCGAGCCCAGCCTTCGGCCATTTGGCTGCGGCAGGAATTGCCGGTGCAGAGGAAGAGGATTTTCAGTTTGTCGTTGCGGCTCATCGCTTCCGAAACTCGGTCAGTGGCGCTGGGTTAGATAACTGATACGCTACAATAGTGGCGTACGGATGATCGGGAAAGGCGGCGCAAGTCGTCACGTCAAATTCGTTCAAAACCGGAGAGGCGGCTATGTTATTTCGATTTCGTTTGGCAATCGTTCTGCTATTGGCGGTTGTAGTGACCAGCGTGGCCAACGCACAGCCGCCGGGAGCTCGGCCGGCCCGGCCTGGCGCACAGGCGGGTAAGAATTTGCGAACGCCGGATTTGCTCAGGGAGGGCGACATGGCTCCAGACTTCACGTTGCCTAGCCCAGATGGGAAACTGAAAGTGACGCTCAGCGATTACCGCGGCAAGAAGCCCGTGGCGCTGGTGTTCGGTTCATACACGTGACCGCCGTTCCGGCACCAGGCTGGTGCCTTGGACGCGCTGCATGCGAAGTACGGCGACAAGGTGGAATTCTTCATGGTCTACATCCGCGAGGCACATCCAATCGATGGCTGGGCGACGGCTGCGAATGCGAAAGAGGGCATTGTCGTCAAGCAGCCGACCACGATCACCGAACGCGTCGCTGTGCTGAACGAAATGTGCACGAAGCTGGACATCAATTTGCCGCCGCTGGTCGATGGTTTGGATGACAAGGTAAACAAAGCCTACAGCGCTTGGCCCGATCGTTTGTATCTGGTCGGCGCCGATGGCAAGGTCGCCTACAAGGGCGGGCCGGGACCGGGCGGCTTTAAGCCCGCGGATTTGGAACTGGCGATTAAGAAAGCGATCGAGTAGCCTGACGATCCGACAAGTTGTACTGATACCGCAGAAACTCCAGCTTGAGCTTCCGCACCGGAGAGATCGCGGGCTGGCCCTTGTCAACCGAGTAAAAGGACTCCAGCGTCTGACCAAGTTCCTGCCAGTCAATGTCCCGCAACGCCGACACCAGCGGATCATCCGGCGGCACAAACAACCGAAACACTTCGGCTTGCCGTTAAACGACGATTTGTGGCTTCGGCTACGAATTCGATATGCGTTCCAGGCACTGCTGCATGTATTGGATACTGTCGCGGACCAGCGATTCGACGCCCGGTTCGTAATCGAAGACTTCGACCGAGACCCAGCCTTGGTAGTTGATGTCCCGCAGCGTTTGAAAGATGGGGACGAAG
>JBGTKH010000373.1:0-6181 GCA_041744735.1 Pirellulaceae bacterium
TAGAGGCGTGGCATCAGTGCGGCCCTCCACCGATGACATTCTTCTCCCAGACTTCGCCAAGGCTGTACTCCTCGAGCCACGCCTCTAGTTTTTCTGCATCGGGCCGCATGAACTGCGACTCTTTGCCGTCCCGATTCACTACGACAATGTCTTCCGGATCAAAACTGTCAAGGAAGGAACTCGACTGCGTGCTGATCAGGACTTGCGTGTGGTGCGATGCTTTCTTGAACAGCGCGGCGACCACGTTGAGAGCATACGGATGGAGTCCTAGTTCCGGCTCATCAACAATAATAAGTTTCGGCAGTTCGTTTTCTGGCTGTAGGAGCAAGGTCACAAGACAAACCGCTCGCAACGTACCGTCCGAAAGCTGGTGCGGACCAAAAACCTGATCCGATCCTTTGTCGCGCCAGTTCAGGATCACGTCCTTCTTGTTGGGACCTCCTGGCTCAAGATCGAAGTCGTCAAAGAACGGCGCAATGAGACGGACGGTCGTGACAATACGCTGATAGACCGTCCCGCCGTTCTCCTCGCGGAGACGCAACAAGAACGCGGCCAAGTTCCCGGCATCGGGCAACAGCGGATGATTGTCGCCGATGTAGCAATACTGGCGAACTCGTGCTGTGGCGGACGTGTCGTGGAAGTGATACACGCGACAGCCGTTGAGGAACTGTCGCACCGCCTGGGCAACAGCTTCGCCAGCGTCTGCACTTTGGCCAACCTGCGTCTCCAACTGACCCGTGCCAAGGCGCACAGATCGGCTTTTGCCTGCATGATTCGTGACATCTACCCACTCATCCGCGAAAGCCAACGTATCCCCGGCAACATGGAATAGTCGTTCATAATACGTGGCCACACCAGTCTGCACCTCGAACTCTATTGTTGCTTCCGCCTGCGGCGTTTGCTTGGGACCGTAGTGGAGAATGGAGTGCGCCCGGCCCGCACCGGCGATGTACTGTTGGAGCCGCCCTGCCATCATCTCGTTGAGCATCTTGAAAAACGACACAAGGTTACTCTTGCCAGCCCCATTCGCACCGATCAAAACGTTCAAGGGGCGCAGTTCAAGGTCCATTGCCTTGATGGACTTGAAGCCCTTGAGGATCACTCGTCGCAGCATAGCCAAGTGTTGATCTCCTGAATCCGCGGATGTCTGATTGGTTCGTCTGCGCCGCCGACGTATAGGATTATTTCGCTCGTCGCGAAGTCTTCGGAGCAATGGGCGAAATAACCTAGTTGAACGGAGCGGCAGAGCACGCGGGAGGTGACCGCGGGGGTATTTGGGGATTGTATCAGGCCGAAAGTGGCGTCGCTAGCGCGGACGAGAATCGGAGAGTGACATCGTCGTCCCCCAGAACTGAAACATACTCGTATTCCGCCATTCCTGTTCAGGTTCATTGCCTCGATACCGCCGATTCTTGTTGCACGGTCTCCTCGCTTTCGCGTTGTGGAGGAGTCCGAAACTCGCGGTCTGATTCGCGTTCCTGTCGCCGGAGATCCTCGCAGATCGCGTGAAGGTTGTTGTTGAAACTCTCGGCGTAGGCTTGGCGAACCTGACGAAATTCATTCACAAGCCTCATTCCAAGTCTCGGCGCGACCCCTTAACACGCAACGGCTTAGTTCAACGTTTGCGTTCGCTCACAGTTTGTGCGCCGTGCAGACCATTGGGTCGCTTAGGCTGACGCCTGACAACACGCCGACCGCCGCGTTCTTGCTGCTGACACAAGTCGTGACAAATTGCGTCGAGGTCGTAACCGAATCGCTGAGCGTACTCGTTACGATGCCGGCGAATCTCGGCAACTATCGGGTCGTCATACATGAATGAGTTCCTGAGCACACGATCAATGCGATTTCGCCAAGACACGAATCTCGCGATCCAGGCGGTCGCCAAGGCGTTCTTTTTCCACTTCTAGTTCGAACCGCGTTTGGAGGTTCAACCAAAAGCGTTCCGATGTCCCGAAGAACCGGGCCAACCGCAGTGCCGTGTCCGCCGTGATGGCACGCGACCCGCGAACGATCTCATTTATGCGGCGTGGCGGAACGCTCACATCCTTTGCCAGCCGATATTGGCTTATGCCCAGTGGCTTCAGGAACTCTTCCAGCAGGATTTCGCCCGGATGAACGGGCGGCAGATTTTGTGACATGGCACTCTCTCAGTGATAATCAGTGATTTCGACATTATCCGCATTACCTTCGGACCAATGAAAACAGATGCGCCACTGCTCGTTCACGCGGATGCTGTACTGGCCCTGACGATCCCCGCTGAGTTTTTCCAAACGGTTGCCTGGGGCTGCACGTAAATCGTTCAGTGATTCTGCCGCGTCCAGGAGCAACAGCTTGCGTAAGGCGGACTGCCGCAGCGAACGTGCGAACTTCTTGACCGGTTGCCGGCGAAAGAGTCGTTCCGTCTCTTTGTCGCGAAAGCTGCGGACCATTCAATCGACGATAACGCCATGTGCTATCACCGTCAAGCGTTAGGCAACTCCCGGGAAATAGCCTACCACCGCGTCGTAGCGGAAGTCGTGAGACTTCCGGTCCCCGAACTCTCACGAGTTCGGCTACGGGTAGTTTATCTACCGGCAGTTGCCTTATGCGGATAAGTGTAGTCGAGGACTCACTCGTCGAACGTGAAAGGTTTCATTGCTTGTCGCTACGGCGCCTCCTTGATGACCAGTGGGATGGCTCGCTTGATGTCGTCGGACTTGGGTTCGGCCGTGTTGAAGAGTTGGCCGGTGCGCTGGTTGCGTTGCCAGCCTTCCATGGACTTGAACTGAACGACCGGCTTGGCCTCGAATTTCATTCCCAGGGCGTTGTACTCGGCGGGGCCGGCGACTTGGAAGGTGATTTCGTTGTCTGCGATCGCGTTGGGGACGCGGCTGGAGACAATCGTGATGTCGTTCGCGCCTGGTTTCAAGAGCGACGTGATGACGACTTGCCGCTGGCCGAGGACGAAGCTGTTCAGGGCCGTGCCGTTGACAAAGACGGTGGCGGTGACGGGCGCGTTGTTGCTGTACGACGCCTGCCCGCTGAGGAAATAATCGCCGTTCTTTAGCGGCACGCGCTCCTGGTCCAAGCCGGCGAAGTAGACGCGATAAGACAGTTCCACCTGCTTGACCGCAGGGCCGAGCGGATGGGCGAAGCGGCCGTCCTGGAATTTCCAGTCGGTGTCGTTGCGGAAGCTCCACAGGACCGGCTCCATCAGCAGCTTGTCTTGCTCTTCGTCGTAGCGGCCCGGCCCGATGTCGAAGCCGAGACCGTTGGAGTCGTTGGCCGGTTCCTGCGGCGTGGTTTTGATCGAGATCGTGTTCCAGCCCGGCTGCAGCCATTTTCCGATCGGCCGTTGCCGGTTGGACGTGAACACGTCGACCAGCGTGCCGTTCACGCGGAATTCGCTGAACATGGGATTGTCGTTGCTGTACGACTGGTGGACGAAGACCATCATACTGCCGGCCGGCGCGTCGGCGGTCGCGACGGGGACTGCTTCCGCCTTTCGTGCGGCGTCGGTGTTGGGGTCCTCGTCGAGATGGAACGGAATGACTCGCTCGATCGTCTCGGTGCCCGCCTTTACTTTGTTGACGAGTTGCCCGGTTCGCTTGTCGCGTCCCCAACTTTGCATGCTCTTGAACTGGCAGATGGGCGCCACTTCGTATTTGCTCTTACCGGGGCTATAGCGTGCCGGGCCGCTGACCTCGAAGTTAATGTCGTTGTCTTCGATCGCGTTGGGCACGCGGTTTGAGACAATGCGAATCTCGTTGCGTCCCTGCTTCAGCAGCGGCGTGATGACCGCCTGCCGCTGTTCCAGCAGGAAGCTGTTCAGCGGCGTGTTGTTCACAAACACCGTGGCGGTGATCGGAGCGTTGTTGCCATACGAGGCGCTGCCCTCCAGGACGTAATCCCCTTCCCGGAGTTTGGCCTGCTCGTGCTCCAGACCCGTGTAATAGACGCGGAAGGAAATTTCGACCTCCTTCGTGTCCGGACCCAACGGATGCGAAAACTTGCGGTTCTTGAACGTCCAGTCGGTATCGTTGCGGAACTTCCACAGCACGGGCTGCATGATCGTCTTGCCTTCGTCGGTCGTTTGGAGCGGGCCGATGTGGAACGTCAGCCCATTCGTTTCGCTGGCCGGCTCTTGCGGACGTGTCTTGATGGTGATCGTGTTCCAGCCGCGCTTCATGAGACCGCCCAGCGACTTTTGTGTGTCGGACTTAAAGATATCGACCGAAGTCCCGTTCACAATCAATTCACTATGCAGCGGGTTCTCGTTGCCGTAGGACTTCTTGACCAACACCGTCAACTCCGGCAGCGGCGAATCATCTTCCACCGTCACCTGCGGGACCGCGGCGGGTTCGGCCACTTTGGCCAGTTCGGTCCGCAGATTCTTGACGGCCACGGTCAACTCGGCTGCCGACGCGGCGTTGTAGTACTTGCCTTCACCGGCTTTGGCGATCTCTTGTAAGGCCTTGCTTTCTTCCGGTTTGACGTCGAAGCCGATGACGTTCACGCCGAACGTGAGCTTGGGGTTCTTGGCCAGCGCGGCGGCTTCGGCGGCCGGGTCGCCCTGGCAACTCTCCAGACCGTCGGTGAGCAGCACCAAACCGCTGAAGCCGGCGTTCTTGGCCAACTCGTCGCGCGCCGTCCGCAAGGACAAAGCGATGGGCGTCGCCCCCGTCGGTTGAAGACCGGCGATTAGACTCGTCAATTCCGCTTTGGCGGCCGCGTCGAGCGGGCTGAGCGGGCGAACGACTTTGACCGCCTGGCAGTTCCGCGGATCGTCCGCGCGGCCGAAGACCTCGTGTCCGTAGATGATAAACGTCACGTTCAGTCCATCGGGAATCTTCTGAACCAGTTCGGTCACGACGCGCTTGGCGACGACCATTTTCGATTCGCCCTCTTTGGTCAATTCCTTCATGCTGCCCGAACAGTCCAGCACGATGGCGAAGTCCGTGATCAATTCGGCAACCTGCGGCGACGCGGGGCGCACGCCTTGCAATGCACTTAGTAGCTTGACGGACGCACCGGCCTCTTTGAGTTCCGCCACCTGCTCGGCGCTCAGCGTAAACACGGTCGGAGATTTTTCGACTCGTTTGAGGATGGTGTCCTCGTCGATGCCGAGTTTGACGAGCTTCAGCACGTCCGCGTAAGTGATCGCTTGCCCCGGCGCTGCCGCCGGGCTTTTCGCCTTTGCTGCTTCCTGCAGGGCAGCAACAACTTCGTTCGACGCGCCGGCACTCTTCAATTTGGCAATCGCTGGATCATCGACGGCGAACCCGACGCCGTCCTTGCGAATCTTGGCCACGATCGCCGCGTCGTCGATGCCTAGGTCGATTAACGTCTTGAGGTCGTCCTGGCTCAGCGGCCCGGCCTTGGCGACGCCGGGCTGTGTCTCGACGAGTAGTCCGATGACCAATGCTGCCGCCACTCCCCATGCTTTGTGCTTCACGTTCATGTTGAAATTCTCCTAGTAGATCCATCGCGCTGACCAAGGTCTCCGCAACCGCGAATTCGGAGGGGTGGCAAGAACAGCCGGTGCCTACACTTTCCCGCGCTGGCTCCCGCGAGTTCACTTGTTTCGAGAGTAGCACACGCTTTTCGCGCGTCAAGCCAACCGATGAACGACTCCCTCCACAGCGGCGAGCAGCCGATATCACGAATCCTCGGGGGGGGCGAATAGACTGAAACGATGGACGTATTGCCGCAAACGGGGCGATTTGGGATAGTTTGATCTTGAGCCCGAAAACTGAGGTTTGGCTGCACGCGATGCGCGCATATGATGCAATTGTCTCGGTGCGACGACGGGTTCACGAGATCGTTGGTTGAGCGGGCAAGTTCCAGAGATAGGCCGAATGATGGCAGTAGCAGAGCAAATCGATACCCGACAATTACTTGAGAAATTGCTGAGCCAACGGATCCTGGTGCTGGACGGCGCCATGGGGACGATGATTCAGGCGCTGAAGTTCGGCGAGGCCGATTTCCGCGGCGACCGATTCGCCGGTCATCATAAGGATTTGAAAGGCTGCAACGACCTGCTGAGCCTGACGCAGCCCGAGGCGATCGAGCAGATTCACCGGCAATATTTGGAAGCCGGCGCGGACATCCTGCAGACCAACACGTTCAACTCGCAGGCCATTTCGATGGCCGACTACGACCTGGAAGACGCGGTTCGCGACATCAATCTGGCGGCGGTCGA
>JBGTKH010000374.1:0-5205 GCA_041744735.1 Pirellulaceae bacterium
GCTAGCGGCATCCCGGATCGTCGCTACCATCTGTTCCGTCAACTTTCCATCCATCGTCCCCTCCTCGAGACTTCACCTGAACCAACACCGAAGACTCCAGAGGGTATCCAAATTCATCAAACATAGGGAGGCTAATTTCCGGGAGTTGCCTAAGTAGCGCCGCATGGCGTGTGAACTTTTTCGCCATTCGCCGCTCGTTGAACTCGACGCCGTCTCGCCGATCCGCACTGCTTCCAGAGACTCCGAAGCACTGGCGCGTCAATCGTCTCGCCAAGCAGAGCCACCCGCCCGAACGACCGCATCACCGAGCCGGCAGTGAAGTACATCCGTCAGCAACGGACCCGCCCGCCGGCTCCGCATGCACGTGCAAATGAGCAATCCGCCGATCTTGTGTATGCCGGGTTCGACATCAACGCAACGGAAGTGGCCGCCCCGCATCGCCGCAATCGACGTGCTGCCCTAATAATACTGAATCTCGGCCGGGACCTACATTCCCAGGGCGCCGAAGTCTAGATCGTCTGGGTCGCTGGATTTGGCATCGATTTGTTCGCCGCAGTTCCGTTGCGGGTCTGGAGGCTGGCCGATCTCGACGTCTAAGAAGCGGCTAACTTCTTCGCGGTAGCCGTCGGGACGATAGTATTCGTGTTCCGCGCCGTCGTAGCAGAGATACTCGACCGCATTCCTGCTCCCATTGAGAAAATAAAACGCGTCCCGTCCTGGGGGCCGGACCAGGATCGGCGACAGTTCCACAATCGCGGACTGTTCCGGCGAAAACAAGTGGACCGTCTCGGACGACAACGCCCCGGACGGCGCCAGCGTCAGCCGCTCGGGAAGAATGAACGAATTCAGGCCGTTGCAGATTCGCAGCACGTGCACCACGGCCCCGTGGCGTAGTTCGGCGTTCTCAATGACGACGAGTTTGAGGCGACAGAGCGTCTCTAAGCGGGCGAGCAGTTCGTCGTAGGCTTCCAGGAGGACCGGCGAAAATTCCCGTTGATGCTGGGACGACGGCGCCCCGTGGCCGCGCGTCTTGTTGCGGTAGGCGACGCAGCACTCTAAAAAGTCGAGCAGCGTTTTCTTTTGCACGCGTGTGGCGAGATACTCTTCCATGCCGGCCACGTGCCGCTGGAGCGATTTCGATTGGCTCAAGGTCAGCTCCGCAAACATGGACCGCACGTGCGCGTTGGGATGCTGCTCCAACTCTTTGACCGCCAGCCGGATGACCTCGACCCAAGCGCCCAGCGGCGGGCTGAGAAACTTCGAGAGCACGCCGGTCCCGGAAAGCACATGCGGACGTTCGCGCCTCAGCAAGACCAGGGCGGCGGCGCCGAACCACTTGATCAGCGGTTCGCAAAACAAGGCGATCGCCGGATAGGCCCGCTCGGGATCGGTGCTGTCTACCATGCGGCGATAAGCGCGGCAGACCGGCGAAGGGGCTTCGTCCAGCAGACGCTTGTTCATGGCTCAGGCTGCTTCTCTGTCGAGCTGTCGCTTCAAGTCGCTGAGCTGGCGGGCGAAGCGGCTGACAATCGCGAACCGGTCGCGGTCGGCAAAAATCAGCGTGCCCACAAACGTTCCGGTCAACTTGAGCCACAGACCTGATTTCTTGAATCTCAAAAACGTGCGCTTGATGATCGGGTTGATAACCGAGCTGACGACTAGATTGGCCAAAAAAATCACTACTGCCGCGATCGCAATTGCCAGCAGCGAGTTGGCAGTCAGGGCCAACGGAATTGCGAAAAACGGAACGATCAGATACAAGACCAGCATTCCCAGACGCAACAGGATGGGAAACGCCGGCTGGAAGAGAATCATGGCGTCGACTTTGTGCAAGAACGCGACTTCCACGCGCAGATTGCCCGTGAGCGGTGTGATTTCGATGTCGCCGATCCGCCGGTCGGTCAGAAATGCGAAATCGTAGGCGGGAATGAGGCCGAACTTCGCGGTGAACGCGCAATCGATCAGCGTTTCGCCTTCCGTCAAAAAGGGCGCCACGAGTCGCCGCAGTTGCTGCTCGTCGCCCTTGGCGGCCCCCTTAATCAAACGTTTCAGTTGGCTGATCCGGTTGATCTGCTGGCCTTGCGGATTGCTTTTGTCCATCGTGGTTTGCGTGCGGATGAGTTAGTCGTCGTTCAGTCCTTGGTCGACGGTAGATTACTCCGGACGATTTTCGTAATCGCCTTCGCGATAACCGTCCGGCTCACCGATGCTGCTTTCGCCATAACCGTCGTTGTAGCTTGGCTCGCCGTTGCTTTTGCCATAGCCGTCGTCGCCATAGCCGCCGTCGTAGTTTGGCTGACCGTAGCTTCCCTCACTACTTTTCTCGTAGCCGTAGCCGTTGTCGTAATAGGGTTCGCCCTTTTCGCGGTAAGGGTCGTCGGCGTATGGATAGCTGTCGTGCTGATACCTGTTCTCGTTCCACGGATCGCCAAACACGAAGTTCAGCAGGACGGCGATCAAGAGCAGAATCACGCCAAAGAAACTTCCGCCGAACGTGCGAATGAAGGAGCCCATCATGATCTCCGCGTTAGACTGCGTTGAATGCGCCGATTCTAACCGGCTATACTAACAAAGTAAAGATCATGTAATGACCCGCTGCCGAAGTCCGATGTCAGTCGCCACCAACGCCTTTCAATACGAATTCGTACCCTATGGCACGCAGGCCGCGCCCGTCAGCAAGGGGGACGACCGGTTGTTCCTCGACGTGGGCAATGCGTTGGCCCCGGGTGTGATCGACACGCACCAATTGGCGGCGCATTGCGGCAGCGTGGCCCGGATGGTCGTGCAGCACTGCGACTTGGTTGTCCAGTCGCTGCGCGAGGGGCGACTTCCGGCTGATCCTTTCACTATCGTCTTGCATCATTGGCCCGATCTGGACTGCGTCGCTTCCGCCTACTTGGCGAAGGAAATCTTAACAAGCGGGGCACCTCCTGCCGGAGCGGGGCCGCTCATTCAATACCTGGATGCCGTTGATCAAGGCGCTGCGGGACTGTCGCAAGAGAACCCCTATTCGCTCTACGCAGCTTATATGCTGTTGCTGCACGACCAAGCGCTCGATACAGGGCGTTCGCGAAACGAGCAATGGACGGCGAGCGTTCAGGAAGGAATGCAATTGCTTGATTTCGTCTTGAAGCAAGTCGAACGACAACGCGTATCGGTCCTTGATGTGGACGCGTTCGCCTGCCCCGGACTGTTTCGCCCGCGCGACCGGGCGGAGATCGATAACGACCTGCGCCGCTACCGCGACAGCCTCGCGAATCCGGCGAAGCAGGCCCGCATCCTGGAACTGGAACTCCCCACGCATTTCGGCGGCTCGAAGCGGGTGCCCGCGCTATTGATCCGGGACGTGCAGAATCCGGGGGACCCAAACCGCTGCATTTTTTTTAAGGATTGGGCGCGCACCGACCGCCTGAGCGCTCCGGGAAAGTCGGGGTTCGCGGCCCTGTCAGTTTTCGTGTCCGAATCGAGCGGCCAACCGCGGCGGGCGATCATTTCCGTTACTCCCAACAGTACGATCACGCTTAAGGAACTCGCCGTGCAACTCGAGCGGGCGGAGACAGCGAAACGGATCGAGATGCATGGCGATGACGACCGCTTGCGTGATCCGACAAGCGGCGCCGCGCGGGCGAATCGCAAGGGATTCGACAATCCCGATCCCTGGTACGATGGCCGCGGACAAAACTACACGATCATCGACGCGCCCCGCAGCGGAACCGTGCTGACCGCCGACGAAGTCGAGACGATATTTCTTCAGTTCGCTCGCGGGGATACCTCCACCGCCATGGTCTCTCTTCCGTCGCCCCAGGACGAATGCGAATCGGACGGAGTGGATGAAGATGCCGTGCGCCGGCTCAGCCTGAGTCTGCACTCATGGCGCACAGCGCAGGCTCATCAGCCGCCTCCTATACACACCGACATTTTCATCAGCTACGCACGCAAGAACCTGGCGTGGGCCGAAGCAGTCGTCTACCAGCCGCTGGCGTCGCAATTCGGCGCCGACAAGATTTTCTTCGACCGCAAGTCGCTGCACGGAGGGATGAATTGGCTCGACAAAATCGCCACGGCCATCGCCAACTGCCGAGTCTTCGTGCCGCTGTACAGCACGGCCTTCTTTGCGTCCGACTTCTGCCAATGGGAGCTACAATTGGCATTGCTTCGCGATCCAACAGGCCGCAAGCGAATTGTGGCCCCGCTGGTCATGGAAGATGTGGCGCTACCGACGTACTGCGGGCTGATTCAAGGTGAGCGACTAGAGGCCAGTGAAGGCCCAGAACGATTATTCTCAGTTTTCGCGGACATCATGGGACGAAAAGGTTGTCCGGAACTCTAACCTGATGGCGGGACGTAGGGTTGGCAGTTTACGAACGTGGGCCGGGCAATGCACGCTGACCAGGGCGGACTCGCCTATCATTTGCGGCACGATGCTAACGCATGACCCGCGTTCGGCAACTTGCGCCGGTCAGGTTGAGCGTTTGGTTCGGCGATGTTTCGCAGGTTCGTCCTTCCCTTGCTGTGTTTGTTTGCGAACAGCCTCCCAGAATTCCTTCTCCGACAAGCCCTTGCCTTCCTGGATGCTTTTTCTGGAGCGGTTGAGCAAAGCTTGAAAGCGCGGCGACCGCGCTAGCATGAGGCGTTCCAAGTCGTCCTCATCGTAGGGAGCCAGCAACACGGCAACCGGCTTGCCATTGCGCGTGATGACCACGGGACCCTCGTCCTCGCATTGAGTCACATAGGCGCTCAATCGCGCCTTAACATCTGCCAACGGGGCAATTCTCATGATTCGTACTCCTTCCCTCCAATCAGAAGCCGGTTGCGGTCTTTCGCGCCGATGGCCAGCACATGCACGTCACGAGACGCCAAATTGACATCGTAGAAAATCCAGAAACGGTTATTGGGACCACAGGTGCGTCAACGCTCGGTTCCAGTTAACCCCGATTCCCCTGCGGCGAACGGTTTGCGCGGACTGGCCTTGGATTTCTCGACCAACGCCTGAAACTTTAGATTGGATGCCAGCAGTTCGTCGATCAGGGCGTCGTCCTCCTGAGGATCGAGTGACTGGATCGCCAGCAATCGTTGATCGGGCAATTCCACGACGACGGTTTCACCGGAGTTGGCGCATTCATTCAGCGTCTTCTTGAGGTCCGCCTCCAGTCGGCTCAGCGGAATTGTCTTGATGGCCATGAAACTCCTCTCCCTCCACAATCA
>JBGTKH010000375.1:0-4466 GCA_041744735.1 Pirellulaceae bacterium
CGGGCCAGCGCCAGCAACCGCAGTTATTCGGAACATCAGATGCGCATCGAAGGCCGCCCCGACGCGCTACGGCTGGAGTTTGCCTTCGACGCGCAGACCTCCGGCGGCCTGCTGATCAGCATCGCCGCCGACCGCGCCGACGAGCTAGTCGCCCGCGTCCGCGCCGCCGGTGCCGAGTTCACCTGCATCGTCGGATCGGTACAAGCCAAGCAAGACGTGTCACTAATCCTTGTTTAACCGCGTGTTTGTAGCTTGACTCTCTGAGTCGAGCGGCATTGCGAAGCTGCTCGACTCAGAGAGTTAAGCTACAGACGCCCAACGAGCATCGCCGAAGGACTAACCGCATGTTGGAACTGCGCGGCGTCAGCAAATCGTTCGGCATGACGCAGGCTCTGCATTTGACCGATCTGGTCATCGAGCGTGGCAAGTCGACGGCACTGCTGGGCCCCAGCGGCTGCGGCAAGTCCACGCTGCTGCGCGTGATCGTCGGCCTGATCCAATCCGACACTGGCTCCGTGCACTTCGACGGCGACGAGATCACGCCGCACAACATTCGCCGCTTTCGGCATCGCATGGGCTACATGATTCAAGACGGCGGACTGTTCCCGCACATGACCGTCCGCAAGAACATCACACTGCTCGCGCGGCATCTGGGCTGGGGTCATGACGAGACGCAGCAGCGGCTTGAGGAACTGGCGAGACTGACGCATTTGCCGCGTGAATCGCTCGACCGCTTCCCCACGCAAATCTCCGGCGGCCAGCGGCAGCGTGTGGCACTGATGCGGGCGCTGTTCCTCAACCCCGACGTGGTTCTGCTCGACGAACCGATGGGAGCCCTCGATCCGCTGATTCGCTCGGACCTGCAGGCCGAACTGCGCGAAATCTTTCGCGGCCTGAACACCACGGTCGTGATGGTCACGCACGACATCGGCGAGGCGGGCTTTCTGGCCGACTCGATCGCCCTGTTCAAAGACGGCCGGATCGTGCAGCGCGGCACGCTGGAAGAAATGGTTCGCACGCCGCAGGACCCGTTTGTCACCACGTTCATCAACGCCCAACGCAGCCCGCTGGAATCGCTGGGAGACAATCACCCATGACAAGCGTCTGTCTGTTGCTGATGATTGCAGGCGCGGGCGACCAGCCGGCCGTGAAGTTGAACGTGGCCTCCAAAGCCTTCACCGAATCAGTGATCTTGGGCGAAATCGTGCGCGAGTTGGGCGAGCACGAAGGCTACGAGGTAAAACACCGGCAGCAACTGGGCGGCACCGGGCTGGTGTGGAAAGCCCTGCTGGCCGGCGACATCGACGTGTATCCCGATTACATCGGCACGATCACGCAGATGATTCTGAAGGACGAGACATTGCGAGACGAACAGGCCATCCGCGCCGCGCTGGCCAAACACCGCGTCGGCATGACCGCGACGTTGGGTTTTGATAACAGCTATGCCATCGGGATGAAAGAGGAAGTGGCCGAGCGGCTGGCGATTCGCCGCATCTCGGACCTGCGGTCGCACCCGGAATTCAAGTTCGGTTTCAGCAACGAATTCGTGGACCGCGCCGAAGGCTGGCCCGGCCTCAGCCGCCGCTATCAGTTGCCTCAAACCAAAGTGCGCGGCCTGGATCATTCGCTGGCCTATCTGGCTTTGGACGGCGGCGACCTGGACGCCACGGATCTGAACACGACCGACGCTCAGATCAAGATGTACGGCCTGCGCGTGCTGGAGGACGACCTGAAGCATTTTCCCAATTACAGCGCCGTGCTGCTGTATCGGCTCGATCTTGAGCAGCGGGCCCCCAGCTTCGTCGCCGCGCTGAAACGGCTCGAAGGCCACATCACACAAGACACGATGTTGGCCTTGAACGAGCAAGTGGAATTGGAAGACGTATCCGAAGATCGAGCCGCCGCCGGGTTTCTCGCGCGCGAGTTAAGCGTGGGCGAAGTAATTCCCGAACCATCACAATCCGAACGCACCGCGGCACTGATCGAGCGGCTCACGCGCCACACGCTGGAACACTTGCTGTTGGTCGTCGTGTCGCTCAGCGCGGCGATATTTGTTTCCGTGCCGCTGGGTGTCATCGCCGCGAAACGCCCGACGCTGGGGCATGGCATACTCTCAGCCGCCGAAATCATTCAAACGGTTCCCGGCCTGGCACTGCTGATTCTGCTGATGAGCCCCGTCCGCTGGCTCGGCCTGTCCGTGGTCGGCCCCGCGCCGGCCATCGCCGCGCTGTTCCTGTACAGCCTGCTGCCGATCATTCGCAACACCTACACCGGCATCCACGACATCCCGCACTCGATGCGCGAATCCGCGACCGCCCTGGGCCTGACGCGCTGGGCTCAACTGCGGCAGATCGAATTGCCGCTGGCCTCGCGGCTGATCCTAGCCGGCATCAAGACCACCGCCGTCATCAACGTCGGCTACGCCACCCTCGGCGGTCTGATCGGCGCCGGCGGTTACGGCGAACTGATCATGCAAGGCCTGCGCAAAAGCAGCGAAGCCAAAATGCTAGAAGGCGCCATCCCCGCCGCCGTCCTGGCCCTGATCGTCAAATGGCTCTTCGAATTTTCCGAGCGCCTTCTCATATACAAGGGCCTGCGGCTCAAATCGGCCGGGTAGTCTTTTCGTCTACGATTTCGACCAATCCTCGACTCTCAGGCCTGGTACGGCCGACAAGTCCGAGTCCTTCGTAACGACGGTGCAGTCGCCGAGGTTCAGAGCAATGGCAGCATTTTGGATGTCGATCTGTTGCATCGGTCGACCGATGCGCTTCAGTTCCGCGGCAACTTGCCCAAACATTTCTGCTGCCGCAGTATCGAACGGCCAAATGCGGAAATCGTGGATCTGTCGCCTCAGACGCTGCTCGTTGCGATCGCGAGAAGCGCTCTGTTCGATGCCAAACCACAGTTCGGCCAGCACCGGTGTACCGATCCCGATTCGATGGCCACGGGCCACCGCGTCACGTGCACGCTCGTAAACGCCGTGACGCCGGTTGATGTAATCGCTTGCAATACCGGTATCGAGCAGATACTTCATTCGAACAATGACTCCGCGTTCTCCCAACTTCTGCGGACCATTTCCCTTTGTTGCTCTTTCGACTGACTCCACATCGTTTCCATCTTGTCGATTTCTTCAAGCGTCAGATCGAGCGGTTCTGCCGAGTCCATGTGGTCCAAGAGCAGATTCGTTTCTTCAGCAGTTAGCGGCCAGAACGAATCATCTAAATTCAAGACGCACGAACTCGTATCGTTCAACGCGAGCCAGAACTCCTTCCGCACACCGGGCGCCGGTTCGTGCTGAATGTCGCCGATTTTCGGAGTCGGTGTCACCAAAGACACCTCAACTCGTGAACCGTCGGGCCATGTAGCAGGCGCATCGACGGTCACTCGCCCTTGCTCGTACGTACCAAATACTCGATTCATTGGGAACTCCCTCGTTGAGGCGTTTCATCGTATTCTACGACCGCATCGAAAACGAAACAACTTGACATTTTGGCGCCGGTGGTTTGATCTTCGAATTGCTGAACACCGTGACCTTTTTCGAGCAGGGCGGCAAGACAAAGCAGACGCTGCAGGCTCGCATCGTCAAGAATACCGCCCGCGCCGATGCGTACGCCGCGGGGAGGAAAGAGGGCTGGACCCGGAGCCCTGCGCACCTCACGGGGCACGTGTGCATTTTTTGTAGGTCAGGCATCCTTTGTTTCGTCTAATCGACACCGGTAGGCTTACCGCGTCTTGCGCGAGCGTTTCCGGGGCGAGTAGCCTGCCAATCCCTCACCGTGTCGATCGCCTATGCGCCATTCGTCCTTCACTCGTTTTCGCCTGCTCCCTACGGTCGCGATAACATTGTAGTAAGCCACCACTTTCCTATCGCCTCCCTTTCCTTTTTTCGGTCGAGGATTATGGCAAACCTTCAGGTTACAATCGACTTGCTTGTAGGAGAAACATGCCTCCCTTTCGTCTCCGAACAGGGATTTCCAAAATGCACGAGCCATTAAAAAATGAGTTGCCTTGTCACGGTCCAGAATCCGGGCGGCATCCACGAGGCCATAACCTTGCATCTGCAGCACGCCATCGACATCGCGCCGTGGCAATCCCGGTCCCGACGTGATCGCGACGCGAATTCCTCGCCGAATTCCGTCGTGTCCAGGCATGCATTGCTGGCCATCGTGCCAAAGACGCATGGCGAACAGCAATGCCTGCTCGTTGCATTTTGACCCGTCTACGCTAATGAGGGCACCGTCACCGGTACCGTTGATCACGATGTCTTTCTCATAAAGCTCGGTGAATCTCAACGCTTTGTGAATGATCTCTTCGAGAACGTATCCAAATTCCAACTGCTCGATGTCCCATAACCCGCTGTAATTCTTCAGGTCACATCCGACAACTGGAAGGATCGGCACCTGACCGTCGAGTTGCAAAAGCCTACCGTCGCGGAGTTCAAAAGAGGCGGGGTCGTGTTCCACTGC
>JBGTKH010000376.1:0-12584 GCA_041744735.1 Pirellulaceae bacterium
CTCGTCGCCGCTTTAGGAATTTTGGAAGTGCCGGTCGTACGAACTCAAATATCCAAAAGCGGCGACGAGTCGCCGCACTCCAAAGATCTGTTGCACCCTATGCGATCCCTTCCTCACGGCCTAGAATGGCCCCTTGATTACCGGCCGATGAGTACCCCGCGGTCCAGGTTCGCCGCACCATGAAAGTTGCAATCGTTCGAGAAACGTTCCCCGGCGAGCGGCGTGTGGGGCTGATTCCAGCCAACGTGCCGCAGTTGAATAAGGCCGGCCTGGAAGTGCTCGTCGAATCCGGCGCGGGCGAAGCGGCCGGGTTTCCCGACGTGCGATACGTTGAGAAGGGAGCCAAGATCGTTGCCACCCGCGACGATGCATTTGCGGCCGATGTGATCGTGCAAGTCCGGGCACTGGGAGCCAATCCGGCCCAGGGCCGCGCGGATTTGCCGCGGATGAAGTCCGGCCAAATCGTCGTCGGCATGTGCGATCCGCTGGGAGCCCCCGAAGCGGCGCGCGACGTGGCGCCGACCGGCGCGTTGCTCTTCTCTTTGGAGTTGATCCCACGCATCACGCGCGCTCAGGCGATGGACGTGCTCTCGTCGCAGGCAACCATTGCCGGTTATCGCGCGGTGCTGTTGGCGGCGATGGAACTGCCCAAGATGTTTCCCATGATGATGACCGCGGCCGGCACGTTGACCGCGGCACGTGTGTTCGTCATCGGAGCCGGCGTCGCTGGTTTGCAAGCCATTGCAACCGCACGAAGATTGGGCGGTGTCGTGCATGCCTACGACGTGCGGCCTGTCTGTCGCGAGCAAGTGGAAAGTCTCGGCGGCAAGTTCGTTGAACTGCAGTTGGAAACCGGACAGGCCGAAGACAAAGGCGGCTATGCCAAGGCGCTGGGCGAAGAGTTTTATCAGAAGCAGCGCGAGCTGATGGCCAAGGTGGTATCTGAAAGCGACGTTGTCATCACCACGGCCGCGATACCGGGAAAACCATCGCCGCGGCTGATCACGGCTGCGGCCGTCGCCGGCATGTCGCCCAATAGCGTGATCGTGGATCTGGCGGCCGAACGCGGCGGCAACTGTGAACTCAGTCAGCCCGATCAGCGTGTCGTCGAGCACGGCGTGGTGATTCTCGGCCCGACGAATCTGCCGTCGGAGATTCCCAACCACGCCAGCCAGATGTTTTCGAACAACGTGACGAAGTTCCTGCTCAATCTGGTAAAGAAAGGGCAGTTGGAGTTGAACCTGGAGGACGAGATCATTCGCGACACGCTGATTACGCGCGGCGGCGAAGTCGTGCACGCGCGCCTGCGCGAATCGCTTGGCATGCCGCCCCTGACAATTGCCAGCGCCGATGGCAACGACACAATTCCGTTTCCTGATTCAGACAGCGATTCCTCGCCAGAAGACGCGGCCAGCCGACGGAAGGAATGACGCCATGCAGTTCCCAAGACTCGTTTCGCTTGTCGCCTTTGCATCGCTCGTTGTCCTTGTTTGCGGCATCGTTGCAGCCATTGAGCCAGCCACGGACGGCGGCGAAGCGGAGCCGAGCGCCGATGCGGCCTCGCTCCAGCAAAACACGGACGCCAAACACAGCACGTCGAATCGCCGCGAAGTATTGGTCGCCAGCCTGACGATTTTTGTGCTGGCTGTTTTCGTGGGCTTCGAAGTCATCGCCAAAGTGCCGACAACGCTGCACACGCCGCTAATGTCCGGGTCGAATGCGATCAGCGGCATTACCGTAGTCGGTGCTTTGATCGCGGCCAGCGAGCATTGGGAAAAGTTACCCAGCATGGCGTTCACAGCCGGGTTGGGTGTAATCGCGATCGTCCTGGCAATGATCAACGTGGTAGGCGGTTTTCTCGTCACGCACCGCATGCTGGCCATGTTCCAAAGGAAGAAAAAGTCGCCGTGAACCTGGACACCGTCATCAAAGTGGTTTACATCCTGGCTGCCGCCTTATTCATCTTCGGGCTGAAGGGGATGGCGCATCCGCGCACGGCGGTGCGCGGCAATTTGCTGGGCGCAGCCGGCATGCTGATCGCGATCGTGACGACGCTGCTGATCGTTTGGCAAGAAGGCGGCCGCTTCGAACTGGTTATCGTCGGTCTGATCGTGGGTTCGGCGCTCGGTGCGGTCTTGGCCTTGCGAATTCAGATGTCGGCGATGCCGCAAATGGTCGGGCTGCTGAACGGCTTCGGCGGCGGGGCCTCGGTGTTGGTCGCCGGTGGCGAATTGATTTTGGGACGCGAGGGAAGCGCCGACGTGTTGGTGGCCACCGCCGTGTCCGGCATCATCGGCGCTGTGACGTTCTGGGGCAGTCTCGTCGCGGTCGGCAAGCTGCAAGAATTGCAGTGGTTCAAAAAGCCGTATTCGTTGCCGGCTCAGCAACTGATCAACGCGGCGTTGGCGGTTCTGCTGCTGCTGCTGACGATCGGCATGGTGTGGTCGGGACTCGGTGCTACAAGCATCTTGCTGTACGTGTTGATTGCCGTCGTGGCGTCCGTGCTCGGCGTGTTCCTCACGAACTCGATCGGCGGTGCGGACATGCCGGTGGTCATCGCGCTGTTGAATTCCTACTCCGGTCTGGCAGCCGCGGCCACGGGGTTCGTGATCGACAACAACGTGCTGATCATCTCGGGGTCGCTGGTCGGTGCGTCGGGCGTGATCTTGACGAATCTGATGTGTAAGGCCATGAACCGCTCGCTGTTCAACGTGCTGTTCGGCGTGATGCAAGCCGGCACGATCGCCAACGCCGACGAGATCTACGCCACCGTCCGCAGCTCTTCGGCCGATGACGTGGCCATGATTCTGGACGGTGCTCAGCGCGTCGTGTTTGTGCCTGGCTACGGCATGGCAGTCGCTCAAGCCCAACATGCCGTGCGCGACCTGGGCAAATTGTTGGAAATGCGCGGCACCACCGTCGAGTATGCGATTCATCCCGTAGCCGGCCGCATGCCCGGTCACATGAACGTACTGCTGGCCGAAGCCGACGTGGACTACGATAAACTCAAAGAGATGGACCACATCAATCCTACGATGGAGACCGTCGACGTGGCGATCGTAATCGGCGCCAACGACGTGGTGAACCCGATGGCTCGCACCGATCCCAAATGCCCGATCGCCGGCATGCCGATCATCGACGTGGACAAGGCCCGCACCGTGATTGTGATCAAGCGCAGCCTCAGCCCCGGTTTTGCCGGCATTCCCAACCCGCTGTTCGCTGCCCCCAACACGCTGATGTTCTACGGCGACGGTCAGAAAGCTATTCTCGACATCGTCGCCGCAATGAAGGATACGTAGCGCTTGACGCGCCGCGCGGGGAACGTCACGATAGACTTTGAGACGTCGTGTCTTGGCTGCAAACTGCGCATCGCAGTTGTACTGCAATGATTCTTGTCCGTCTCATCCGTTCTGACTTCAAGGAGTTTGAGATGTCTGCACTTCGCAAAACGCCGGCCGTGTACCTTCTGGTCTCGGCTGCCGGAATTGGTTTGGCTGGTTGCAATCGCCAGGAGGTTCAAGATCTGTTCGACAAGGGAGTCGAACAGGCTAAGAAAGTGCAAGAAAAGGTGACCAAAGAAGCTGGCGGCGTCAGCGACCTCGTGCAGCAGCAACTGGATCTGGCGGGTAACCTCCAGTTATCGCTCAGCCCGCCGCTGAACCGGGACGCCTGTTACGTGAAGTTCGTGCCGGCTGTGGGCGGGCGGCCCAGCGTGTTGCAACTTCAAAGCTATCGTGCCGCCGATCAAGAGAAGTTTCCGTCAATCTTTTTGCAAGCGCACGTCACCGCCGAGTCGCTGACGGAATTGGTGGGCCAGTCGGTGCCAGCACAGCTTTTTGTACAGGTCCAGCAAGATGGCCCCGTGTGGTTTGCTGACAGCGATCATCCCGTGGAACTGACGATCACGGCCATCGATGAGAATTTCCTCACCGCCGAATTGATCAGCGGCGCGCTGCAAAGCACCGACGACGCAGCCGCTGCCAGCGTCACCGGCCGGTTCACCGGCGTGCTGCCGTGATACACACATTGCTGCGAGGGACCTCTCGAATGTTACAACTGCGTTTTCTCTCATCGGTCGCGGCGGTAATGCTGGTTTGCGTAACGTCTGCGAAGGGCAATCCCAACCATCAAAACCCGGACGCAGCTCTGGCCGTGCACGGCGGCGAAGTTAGCGAACGGCTGCGTGCTCAGGCCGAGTTACTGTCCACGACCGCCAGCAAGTCGATTGCGGAATTCGTCACTGCAGCGCAGCAAAACAAGCTCGCCAGCGTCAAAGTACAGGCGGTCGGCCAAGCCCACGTGCAGTTGCTTCAGCTTCAGCGGTTGGCAATTCAGTTGCGTGTACTGGGCGAACCCGCGGGGGCTGACTTCGAATTGCGCATGACTCGCTTGCGGGAGCTACTCGATAGAGTGCTGAGTGCCTACACGCAGTTACCGCAGCACGGTCAGATTGTCGCCGCGGCTCAGTCGGCGCTCCAGCAGAAAGACCCGCTGCGAACGCGCGAGTTGAGAAAGATTGAACTGTTAGCGGGACAGAAAAAGTGGGAAGCCGCCGAGGCCGCCTTGTACGCGATGTACGACGAGAACATGGCCATCAGCGTCTTCGACGAACGCACGACCATCTACTTAGGTTTCAATACCGTCCACAACGCCATCGCCGCGGAAATGAATCCGATGCGCGACCGCAATGCGCAGGACGCGTTGACGACGGCTCGCGACCAGCGGCGGCCTAACTACGACGATCTGTTGCGCGACATCGCCGCCGCTACCGACGGCATCCGTTCCGGTGGCCGAGCCGATGAGAGTGGCCAACGGCTGTCCGGTCCCGAAGCACTGCGCGCATTCGGCGAGCGCTGGCAGCAGTTGCACTTGACCGCGCTGCGCTGCCGAGCCGTCGAATGGGCGCGGGCCTCGGCATTGAACGTCCTCAGCCTGCCACGTGAGCCATCGATCGCCAAGGAGTTGGAAGCCGAGTATGCGGCCTTTTCACAAAAAATCACACCGGCTTTAGTATCGCTAATCGAAGCCGACGCCGCGCGCGCGACCGAAGCCGAAGTCGCCGCGTTGTACACCGACTATTTGCGTTCGCTGGCCCCGCTGGTCGCCAGATCGCAGGGCAGCGGTTTATCCAGTGCGGCCGAAACCGCGCTGCAGAATCTGGCAGCCAAGTCGCCCGCTTTCGCAGCACATGTCGTCGCGTATCGCTCGTCGACCGACGAACTATTGCGCTGGCGGCGCCGTACGGCCGAAGCCTTCGCCAATTCGCGCATGGCCGACTATCCACCGGTCGATAAACAACTGGTCGCCGCCACGCGCGGTGACGAGAACTTCCGTGGACTCTTTCCCGCGGACCTCACGACGCCTGCGCCTGCGCTGATCGGCTCTGCCGCGGAAGTCATGCCGCGAGCCACACAGCGGCTGCTAGGGAAGAAAGCCTCCGTGCTCGACTTGGCGGGCTTGCCGGGCAACAAATTCGCCATTGGCGCTTATCGCGGCCACACCTACGCCAGCATCGCCATGCCACAGCCGTTCACGTCTCAGATCGCGGCTCTGAAGAGCGATCTGATGGTCAACGACCAGATGCCACCATTATCGATGGCTGCCGCGGCAGCCGTCGACAGCGCCGAGCGCGGCGACTTGGCCGCCGCCGGCGGTAACATCTCTGGAATTCACCTGGAAACTGTCCTCACGCGCTTCGCCACCCTGCCCGCCTCGGCTTCATCCCTGGTTCCGCTGGGCACACTGCCGCGCGAACCGGACGATCAGGAAAAACTGTCACTGGTCGTCATGCGATTCGAATTCCAGCCGCTCTGGACTCAACACAGTTACTTTTTCATCAAGTTCCCGGAATCCGTTGCGGCAAGTGCTGAGTGAACCCCTAGCATCCAATTTGGATTAGCAAAATGATGCTGGACAAAATCATGTGCCATCGCCGGTCTGTCCGCCTTATTCCACCTTTGCCGCCGCGAACGTAGCTCAAGATCGGCGGCCATGCAAATCTCGTTCACGAGTTCGATGGCTGTGGTCGATGTCAATGATTGCCGGTCACGGACGCCGGGCAGTTTGGGTCGCCTTTCACGCGGCGCGATGCATGCGACTGGGCGGCGACTTTGCCTCACGGATTGGGCTTGCCATACGCTGGTCCTCGCAACGTGAGGTGGCAACCGTGACGAAAAAGATACCCGCATATCTAAAATTGCATTCCAACTCGGCGATCGAGGTGGACGAGCCGCGCGACGAACCATTTCCCGGCCTCGAGGCGCTTTGTCGCTCGTTTGAACGAGCGACGGGTTGGTCGTTGCGTTACGAATCTTCCCGCGCGAGCAATGTGTCGGCCATCTGGTCCGCTGCCGTCGATGCGGGTGCCGGCGTGCCGGCGGGAGAATTCGTCCTGGAACACTCTACGCGGACGGCGGCGCGAGGCGGGGCGGCGCAAGCAACGGCCGTGCTGGACTTGCAACAAGTTCGTCCTCTAGCCTTGGAACTGAGCAACCTGCTGGGCCAGCTCCAGCGGACTCGTCACGTGCTGTGGCAGCGTGAGGCGGAACTGGCCGCGGGCGTGCCGATCACGGCGCATGCGAACGAAGCGGCACATTTGGCCGAGCGGTTGGAAGCCGTGCTGCGCGGCGGCGCTGAAGCCGTCGGCTGTCAGGCGGCCGCGTTATACCTGCTCGACGATGCCACCAGCCAATTGAAATTGCGGGCTGCGTGGGGACTGCCCAAAGAACGTTTGCTGGAACCGGCCCGTCCCCTGCGCGGCGCGGTCGCCGACCTAGAGGCATTGATCGGACACGCGGTCGTGCTGGAGGACACCACGCTGCTGCCACATTGGAAGCCGCCGGAGAACTTCGCCTCGGCTGTCTGCGTGCCCGTGTCCACGCCCACGATTCCGCTGGGGACGTTGTGGGTCTTCTGTGACCGCGTGCGCGACTTCAGCAGCCAGCAGACGAACCTCGTTGAAATCATCGCCGGGCGTCTGGCCTCGGACCTGGAGCGCGAGATGCTCTTGCATGAAGGCACGCAATCGAAACAGATCGAACGTCAATTGGAACTTGCGGCAAACTGGCAACATGATCGCCTGCCAAACATTGCGCCGCTGCTGGACGACTGGCAACTGGCGGCTTGGACCTCGCAAGCCTGCGGTATCGGCGGGGACTTTTACGACTGGTGTGAACTGCCCGACGGCAAGTTAGCCGTGTCCGCCGGCAACGCTCACGGTGTAATGATGCAAGCGGGTTTGTCCGCCGCATCGCTGCACACGGCGATCAAGTCGCACGCACTCTATCCACACGACGCCGGCCAGATGCTGTCGCGCCTGAATGAAACGTTGTGGACCGCGTCGCCCGGCGACCAATTCGCGTCGCTCTTCTACGGGCTTATCGATCCCGAATCATCAGCGCTCGAATACTCGTCGGCCGGCCGCGTCAGTGCAATGATCCTGCGGGCCGGCAGATGCGAAGTTCTGCCTGCGGAATCAACGCCGCTGGGTTCCGATCCCGACTTTACTTATGCGCGGCATCAACAACAGCTCGGTCGTGGGGACGTGCTGATCGTCGTGAGCGAAGGCGTACTACGATCCTGCATGGAACGCGGCCAACCGCTCACCGAGACCGCTGTCGCCGATGCCCTTCAACCGCATCGCCACGTGACCGCAGAACAATTGCTGCATCAATACCTCCTGTCCCTCACGCCACCAACCGCACAACCGCCGCCCCACGATTGCACGGTGCTTATCGTCAAGCGGCGAGGTTAGTCGTCAAGCAGCATGGGCGGACCGCCAACGCCTTGACGCCCCCGGCAAAAAATGCCTAGACTTGACCGCTGCATTGACCAGCCGTTCGCGCGGGAATGGCGAAATTGGCAGACGCGCTAGGTTGAGGGCCTAGTGGCCGCAAGGCCGTGCAGGTTCAAGTCCTGTTTCCCGCACCTCTTTCTGCATGTTGACCGTCCCGCAACGCTCGTATTCGTAGTCCTGGCGCGCCGGCTGACCGGGCTGCATGGGCAGCGGCGGCGTCACGTCGGCGATCAATTGCTTGCTCGTCTCGTCCACGCAGACCAGCGGACGCCGCGAGTCGTAGGGACGCTGGTAGACTTGCAAGACGTCTTCCATCCCACGCCTCCTTCGCGAAAAACTGGGAGGCGATATGCTATCACTTATCAATCAAAGAGAGACAGAGCACTAGGAACTGTCGCACCGCTTGTGGAATCGGGTGAATACGCTGGTGTTTCAGTCGGCTACCGTTTAACCGGAGAAGCAATCTGGCCTGCTCAAATCCTCGACTGCAAAGCGGCCATTCGCTGGCTGCGGGCGAATGCTAAGAATTACAACCTCGATCCCGACAAGATCGGCGTCACGGGCACATCGGCAGGCGGGCATTTGGTGGCGATGCGTTTCTCTTGATCCACGGCACGAGCGACAATATTGTTCCGTTCAATCAATCTGCGTGACAAGTTCCTCAACCGGTATTTCAAAATTCGCCGGGACGACTTTCGCTGTCGTCCATTCTGGGAACGAAAGGGTGATCTTCACAACGCCAGGACCCATTTCCGCTGGGGCTCGCACGGAGCCGTAACTGGTGTCCACTCATCACCCGCCGAACATGGCGCCGGGCTTTGACCCCGCAGCGAGAGCAACCTTGACCACGGTAGGTTCAGCGCCGCGATTCTTGGCCGGGAACTCGATGTCTGCCGTCGGCCTCGGTTGGAAGGAATGGATCATGTAGGCGAAAGTCCCTTTGCCAAGCCCCGGCGTGCCAAAGAGCACCACCAAGTCCACGCTCTCGCCCGAGGCCCATTTGCGCGGCGGGTCAATCAGTTGAAGCGTTAGGGGACCGTTTAGATGTACGATGGGCGCATCTTGCGGCCGAGCGGCAAACACCAAGTCCTCCCGGTAGGTCGCACCGACGTACTGGCCGCCGTGGCTCTTTGCAGCCAGTCCAACTCCAGTGCTCGTCCGCCGGATCGTGACGTGGTGCTGTGTGCCATCGGGCTCGGTGATTTCCACGGACACATCGTCTCCCTGAATCCACTTGCCGGGTTTTGTCTTGTCGAGATTCAACTCCCAGTTTCTCTGGATGACCAGGCGTTCCCCTTTTTCGGTCAGATCGCCGTTGCAGTTGCGATCCACGAACAAGAAATCGCCATCGAGGACAACCCAGGCACGGATCTTGGCTTCCTGTCCGAAAACAAGCAGACCGTACTTGGGTGTCTGGCTTTGATAGGCGGGCTCCTTGCCGATGGTTCGGTCAACCTTGGCCAGATCGACGCCAAGTGCCGGCTGGGCTAAAGAAAGTAGCGCGAAAATTGTTGCGGGTCGCCAAAGTGAGTTCATATTCATGATCCTCTTCCTGGAATAGTCGGAGGCGGCGTGACTTCCTCCAGCGTGGTCGCTTCGATTACATGGTCGATGATGATCGTCTCCGGGACATCGATCGTGTCACGCATCATGATATCAAGTGTCGCCAACTATTTCTGGTCTCGAAGTAGCCAAGAGCGAACAGGAGCCGGTGCAGAACGTCGTGTTTCTGGGCCAGCCGCACCACATCCTGTTCGACATTTTCTGCTTTGAGATCGACCGCCACGAGGATGTCGTGTCGGCGATATTCAGCAACCAACTTCAGGGTGGCCTCGCCCTTCGTCAACTAGCTAAAAAGCATCGGCGATCCATCCCTGTGCGCCGCTCACGTCAAGCAAGTAATTGGCGACGACTTCGCGTTCGACCCAAGGTGGCATCAACGGCTGGAATTTGCTTAAGCGGTAGCTCGGCAAGGCGTCGGCTATCGTACGCCACAATTGCTCGTCCTCCCAACATGCATCGTTTCGCAATTGGTCGCGCACAGCCATGAAGTGCGCGAGCGTTAGATTGGACCCGCGTACCTTGAGTACCCAGTTGTCAGGGATGACGGTCCATTCTCCGTTGAGGGCTGACAGGGCATGACGAAGGGTTGAGTTAATGCGTCCGCCGGCAAATGTCCACCAGCGTATTTCACTGTCGACGTCCTCAATCCCGCCGTGCCTGGGTTCGAGGATCCCACGCATCTCGTTCCGTCGTTGTTCTAGCAACGCGGCGGCTTCACTTCCCAGGTAGCCATAGGCGTCGTCGCTGGTCAGGATTTCCAAGATGGTCTGACAAACGGTTTGGCTCAAAAACTGCGGGATGAATCCTCCCCACGTCGGTTGCCGTCCTCTAGGAGCTGGCTCAACGACAACGCGGCGGTCGTCGTGTTGGATGCGAAGTACGGCCCAGCCACGACCGCCAAGCAGAAAGCAACTCACGCCATCGACAAGCCGGTCAACGAAGGCCTGATTAAGAGTTCCCAAGGGCTGGCCGGAAACGTTCTGCACCGTGTAACTCTGCGGGCTGGAGAACACAGCGAATAGATCCATGAAATTGCGACGACCGAACCGCCGCTCTGCTTTTGGCCCAAGTAGAAGTCGGCCGCTTGCGAGGATCATCGACTCATCCTGAATCATCCACTCGATCAGTCGATCGAACTCAGCCCGCTCGATGCCACGGAAATCCCCAACTCGGCAAAGATGAGACCAGACAACCTCCACGGCGACACCGTCACTGGCGAGGGCCATCGCGAGGAGTTGGTGGATCAGCACCGGCCAGCAGCGATGGTTGACTTCAACATCCTCCACCCAGCCGGATTTGGCGAGTTCGACGAGCGCTATCGCTTGGAGTACTCCCTCCTCAGTTTCACAAAAGAAGGTCGTATTGGCCGCCTGACCTGGCCTGCGACCGGTGCGTCCCATCCGTTGCAAGAACGAGCCCACCGTGTCGGGCGCTTCGGACTGCAGAACACGGTCTAGGTCGCCCACGTCAATTCCCAATTCCAGAGTCGACGTGCAGACGATGCAGGTATCAGACCCGCGGTGAAAACTCTCTTCAGCAATCTCGCGCTCTTGCTTCGAAACCGCGCTATGATGGACGAACACGTCGATCCCATTTCGGCGCATGCACTCTGCGACTGCTTCGGTCGTCGAGCGCGATTGGCAGAAGAACAGGCTCTTGCATCCGCGGGCAACTTGTGCGGCATCGCTGGCAATTTGCACCAGATCCGGCCGGTGCATTACGAGCAACTGGCGTGGCGCCGGTTGTTTGGGCGGATCAATAACTGTGCCAGATCGCTGTGATGTTCCCTGCAGCCACTCGAGTATCGCCTCGGGATTACCGACGGTGGCACTGAGGCCGATACGCTGAATGTCGTGCCGCGACAGGCGTGCAATTCTCTCCAAAACACTCATCAGATGCGCGCCGCGATCCTGTCCCGCAATGGCGTGAACCTCGTCAACGATGACTACACGCAGATCATTGAAAAGCTTCGCCTCATCAACACGCTCGGACACTAACATGACTTCAAGCGATTCGGGCGTCGTCATTAACAGCTCGGTCGGATCAGCCAAAAACCGGCGACGCTCGTGGTTGGTTGTATCGCCGTGCCAGACAAATCGTCGCAGTCCAACCATTTCGGTATAGAGGTCGAGCCGCTCCGATTGGTTATTCAGCAGCGCTTTGATCGGTGCAATGTAAATCGCCCCCAATCCATCTGGCTGGTCATCGACCAACTGAGACAGAATTGGGAACATTGCTGCTTCTGTCTTGCCACCTGCCGTCGGAGCCAAGACTACGGCATTCATTCCATCCAGCAAAGCCGCGCCGGCCAACTCCTGCACCTCGCGCAGACTCGACCAACCTAGTCGAGCGACAATTGCCTGCTGAAGGCGAGGGGAGAAGCGGGAAAAAACACTCACCAGGCATCCTCCTGCGGAACAAGCTCGTCCTCGTCATGATCCGTTGTTGGCACATGCCCAGAGAGTGCCTGTTCTTCCTCCGGACTTAAAGCCTTTGGTGAAAAACCGTACGCCGACATGGGATCGTAATCGTCATGCTCTTCCACCAAATCCATCTGGGTGACGAACTCACGTAGAAACTGACGCGGCACAACGCCGACGTCGCCTTTGAATCCCGCGGTCACTTCCGCGACCAGTCGTTCGATGAAAGTTGCGCTCACCTGCGTTTCAAGCCTGGCTGGATCTTGCGTGGGATACAACTCCCGCAACCGCATCGCCACCGCCGTTAGGCGTTCTGCATCAAAGGGCCTGAGTTCGAGCTGAGCCTGCCGCAGACTGGCGAACCGCCCCTGCTGCAGAAAGCGAATGCGATCATGCAGCGGTGTCAGGCCAGCAACACCTTGGCGTGTGTCGAAGAAGTCGGGCGTCCCCGTAAACAGCCACACCAATCCTGGATATGAGCCGGCCGCATCGGCAATCTGACGGATGCCGTTTAAGGACTTGTGTCGCGAGTCCTTGCGCATTCGCAGGATCGTTTCCGCCTCGTCGATGACAATCAGCAGGCCCTTGTAGCCCGCCGCTTTCACGATTTCGACCACACCGCGCAGATAATCGAGCGCGTCGCGGCTGCCAATATCGCCCTTGATCTGGGCTGACTTCTTCGCGGACGCGGCCACGTTCCCACTACCGCACAGCCAGGAGATCAATGAACCCGCATCAGACACCTCGCCACGTTGCTTCAGTTCGAAAATCGTCTGAATGACGCGAACAAAATCCTGTGGCGCTTG
>JBGTKH010000377.1:0-9150 GCA_041744735.1 Pirellulaceae bacterium
GAATCCCCGTCGCCCTGGCGGCCCGCGCCGCCGGGGCCTTTTCTCCTCCCCCCAGCCATTCTTTTGCCCAGCCATGCCTTAAAAAATCCTCGCGTCTGGGGGCAATGCCCCCAGTTCACCCACTAAAAACCCGGAATGCCCATTTTAGCTTTGACAAAGCACTAGTCACGAAAGTCATCGAGTGCGCAATTCAGCCGCGCCAATTCGCGGGTCAGTTGACCGAAGGCCTGAGCGGCATCTTCCCAGCGATTGGCGGCGGCGATTGCTTCCAATTGTCCCGCGACTGCGACAGTGGGCCGCGCCCCAAAGTTGGATGCCAACCCCCTCAAACTGTGCGCGGCGCGTTCCAGCATCGCCGCATCGTGCGCGGCGACGGCTTCATCGGCGGACTTCAGCAAGCCCGGCGTGTCTTCATCAAACACGCGGATGAATTCCTTAAACAGGTCGACGTCACCTCCCAGCCGTTTCAAACTACCTTCGTAATCCACGACGGTGCAAGAGTCGTACAGTTCGGCGGTGTGAGACTCGGTTTCCATCGCGCCAACACGTGTCGAAGTGGAGCCGGCGACGTCGCGCTGGCCAAACTCTTCCACCAAGTGAATTAGCTTCGCGGCGTCAATTGGCTTGGCGACGTAGGCATCCATTCCGGCTT
The DNA here is from genome assembly GCA_041744735.1 of Pirellulaceae bacterium. Taxonomy (GTDB): domain Bacteria; phylum Planctomycetota; class Planctomycetia; order Pirellulales; family Pirellulaceae; genus JBGTKH01. The sequence continues at coordinate 653 of JBGTKH010000377.1, forward strand.
CGAGACACGCCTGGCGATCCCCTTCCGCCGCATGCGTCGTCAAGGCAATGATCGGCACGTGCCCGCCGTGTACTTGCTCGTGTTCGCGCAGGGCACGCGTGGTTTCGTAACCGTTCATGACTGGCATCTGCACGTCCATCAATACCACGTCGAACCGGTCGCGAAAGATAGAATCCAACGCCGCGCGGCCGTCGCCCGCAATCGCCACCTGATGGCCGCGCCTCTGCAACAGGCTGCGAATGATCTTTTGGTTTGCGGGCGTGTCGTCGGCGACCAGCACCGACAGTGGATTTGCCCGACCGCTAGCAGCAGGTAGCTCTGTGTTCATCGTTGTTCGCCACTCTGCCTGATTGTAATAACCCGCTTGACTGTCACCACCTGGGGAGCTCCCTTTAACGGAAAACTCGATACGTGTCACTCCGCATGTCGATCATAGTCGTTGTAATTCAACCCGCAGCATCGAGGTTTTCCATGTACGCGATTCGATAGCCGCGGGCAACGTGGCGCTCGAGCAGCGAGTCAAGCAACCTCCGCACGTTGAAGACACCGACAATGTAACCGCCAAACTTCTCGTCGATGAAGATCGGCACGCAGACCAACATGCCCTTTTCGCCGTTGGGCAGGTCCCCGGCGTGAGTGAGCGTCACTTCGAGCGTACGGCGGGCCGTTTCGAGCGCCTCGCGCAACTTCGCATCGCCACCCAGATCGCGATGCACCAGCCACGCATTGCCTTCGGCCGGCGCCACCCACTGGGCGTTCCGTTGCGGATCGACCCAGGCAATGGCTTGATACCGTGCGTGCGGCCCCATCGATTTGAACGTCGTGTGATTGGGCATAACGGCCTCGCGGGCCAGTTACTTCAACCCCGTGATTTGATGTGCGCCGCCAGCGGAGCCCGACGCTTCTTGCACATGGTCAACTCGTTGCCGACCTTGTTAAACGTCACCTCGTCCATCATCGATTGAATGAGCGTCAGTCCCCGACGCTGCCCCCGGTCAAATGCCGCTTCAGCATCGATCTCGGCGACCCAATCGACGCTGAAGCCTTCACCCTCGTCGCGAATAACGAAACGGACCTCATGGGTGTTGATTTGAATCACAACGAGCACCTTTCGCTCCGCAAATTGCGGCTGCCGCCGCCGCAGGTCGACCAGTGCCGCCAGCTTTCCGTCGTCCAGTTCGGCCCGCGCTTCGGCCAGCTCCTGCTCGCTGATTCCCAGGTTGCCGTGATACAGGGCGTTCAAGAGCGCCTCTTCGAGCGCCTCGGCAATGCGAATTCGCTCGCCCACGTCGGCAAAGTCAACTCGCGCCATCATTTCCTGAACTTGCTCGACCAGCACGCGGATCATGGCGGGATCGTTGTCCAGCGCCAGCCGCCACTCGTATTCCAAAACGCAACGATGCAGCCGGTCGCGGCGGCGATCGGCTGCAGCGCGCTGGACTACGCGATCGACCGTTTCCGTCAATCGTTCCGCTTGCCGTGCTTTCGGGACGTAGCTGGACGCGCCCGACTGAAGGGCTTCGACAGCAATCGTCTCGTTGCCATAAGCAGTCAGCAGAATCACGGGAACGGCGGAGTATTTGCGTCGCATCGTGCGCAGCAATTCCAAGCCGTCCATTTCGGGCATCACCAAGTCCGTGATGACCAAATCCGGCGGCGACTCGGCCAACACTCGAAGAGCGGCATGGCCACTGTCTGCCAGTTCGACCTCGTAGTCCTGGACATTGCGAAGGAGCCCAGCGATTAAGCATTGATCGACGTGCGAATCGTCCACGACTAGAATCCTAGCCTTCATAATGAAATCCTTATGAGTTCAGGTGTACACAACACATTTGCCCGTCAAAAGCACAAGCCCGCGGAGCCAGCGAATCGGCGGGTGCTGCAATTGCTCGCCCAACGGGCCTGTATTTCTTGTGTATCGTTAAAGCGCCATGGTCTTCGGCCTCATCGATTTTGCGACCTCTGACGACTGGCCTGCTTTCGCTGGCTCGTGATCAATGCACCGGCCCGCGAGAGTGCACTTAAGGCTCCGCCTTTATCCCGGCGGCGGCTTCCGTGAATCCGGGATTGGTTCGAGGGTATCTTCCTCCAAAGGCGACGCGGTGGCAGCCGTCTCGATCACATCCGGGTCGATCACCGCCGGCTCGGTTACAGGTGGCACCACGGCAGGTTCCGCGATTGGCAGCGCTTGGATTGGCTGCTGAACCGCCGGTTCGCCTACGAAATCCTGGGAACGCGCATCGATTCCTGTGACCAAGGTCTTGTCTTTCTTGGTGGTGCGGACCAGCACCTCGTCGCCTGGGATAAGTTGTTCTAACGTCGCGCGATTGCCGTTTCGCGTGATCTTGGCATTGGGCGCGACGGCGTACGTTGTGTCTTGTTTGTCAGGGCCATAGTGCACCGTTAACGCATCATCCGTCGTGCCCATGACAATCCCGGTTGGTTGGCAGCCCGACAAAGCCACCAACCCTGCGATTACAGTGATTACGCCCACCACTCCTCGAATCTGCGAGTTCATGTTAGTACTTTCATTTGTTAGTTAAACGCCGCAGCCCGAACCATGTTCGCCAGCAACGCTTGGTGGATGTCCGCGGCCGCCTCATCACCGCGGGACGATAAACGCTTCGCGCGGCGCGCATGCTCGCTGGCATGCATGAAGGGGTCTTCCAACTCCGCAACAAATTCGTCGACGTAGGTGCGTTCGACAACGTCATCTTCTTCAAGGTCGAGCAACGCCATGCGTATGTCAGAAATATGAATTTCGCGGCACATCTCAACACCTTTCTTTCCAGTTTTCAATTCTCTGTTCTCGCGCCATCCGTGCTGTTCGTTTCACAGTACGCGAGGGTCTGTTTCGTACATTGATTTCCTGCACGACGCACACTGCGTGCCAAGCACCGCAGCGGCCGTTTCAAACATCGGAAAAAACAACCGCACAACAGTTTGCCCTTCGTCGCGTAACGATTTGTGCGTTTTTTTGTCGGTCGTTGTTGATCGAGCCGCGATCAGCATGCATGTCACACAAGCAGATCTTCGGGCTGGGAACTTGTGAGAACTTGGACGATCACTTCACGATGGGCAATTCACTCGGCACGCCTGTTGCGGTTAGAGTGCTTTATGATCGTCAAACATACTTCACTTGCCACGAACCCGCGCCGTCCTGCGTGCGATCTGCGCGGCGGACGTGAAATCGGCACACAGCCATCGGGGGAAACGACGGTTGTCAATTGTTACGACTTGATCGACCGTGTCTTTCCAGAGTGCGGATTGTTGGATTTCACTGACGGCACGCAAGATTACCACTGGACGTCAGAAGAATGGCTGCGACGCGTTCGTCGTTGTTTCAGCCAATGGAAAAACTCGCCGCGCTTGATCTCGCGCTTGTTGCCCTACATCATGAAGCATCCACTTCACGCCACGATGGGCCTCGCACTCATCTTCACGGCTTCCTGGCAATGGCAGTTCCGCGGTGAGCATCCGCCGATGAAGCTGCTGCGGCAAGTCTGGCAATGCCAGCGGGATTAGCCGCTGGGCGCGGGCCGCCGTTGTGCCTTTGAAGTTGCGCCCTGTGACGACGGTAGCCGAATTCGCCAGAATTTGGGCGGGTCCTGTGTTGAACTCGAAAGCCAAATTCTGGCGAATTCGGCTACGAATTGATGCAATGAAACACGGCATCTTGCCGCGGGACAAGATGCCGTGTCTTTGCTCGAGCGGGCTGCGTTGCAGTCGCCGCAAGCATGAGCCATCGAACTTCTCGCGCGTTACGGTTGGCTGCGCGGTAGCCGGTCATCTCGATCGCCCGGCAGGCGATCATCCAGTTGGTCGCCGGTTCGTCTCCCGTCCAAGCGATCATCTGCTCGCCCGTCCAAGCGATCATCTGTTCGCCCGTCCAAGCGATCCTCGGTTCGAATGTCAATACGTTCGCCCGACTGACCGTTAAAACGGTCCTCGCGAATCACGGGCGAGTCTTCGTACCGGAACCGCGAGCGAAACTCAGGGCGCTCGCCGAGGGTCGCCTGTACGTCTTGGATTTGACGCCGAGCGATTTCCAACTGCACGTTCGTGCCGGGTTCCATGCTGCCGATCAGTTGGCTCAAGTGGCCTACTGACTGCACGCGCGTGCCGTCGATGCTCACAATCATATCGCCAGCGCGGAGACCGGCGTGATCAGCCGCGCTGTCGGCCTGAACGGCTGCGACGACCGCGTGGTTTGGATAGCGTGTATCCAGAACGACGCCCAACCAGCCGCTTTCGCCTTCGAATCTGTCGTCATAGTAGTCCGGCGAGTAGCGGCGCGTTTCCCGGTACATGGGCTGCAAGTACAGTGTCTGGCGCCGACCGTCGCGAATCACGTTAACGGTGATCCGTTGTCCGTAATCTGCGCCGGACAGGTAACGGTGCCAGTGACCCTGTGAGGTCACGAGCTGACCGTTGATGGAAACGATCACGTCTCCCTGTCGCAAACCGGCCCGAGCAGCCACGGAATTGCTCGTGACGCGCGATACAGTCAACCTGTCGTTTTCAACGTTAAAGCTGGCGCCCACGTCGGCCGAGTCACGCTGTTGGTCGTCGCCGGACCGTTGGCGATCGCCCGGCCGCTGGCCGCCATCGTCCTCTCGATCGTCTTGTGGACGTTCGCCGGGCCGAGGCTGGTCCTGTGGCGTGCGCGGATCGCGCGGCGCGCCTTGCTTGCCTGGCTGTGGCTCATCATCGTCTTCTCCTGGACGCGCGGGCGACTTTGGCTGAGATGGCTGTCCCGGCTGAGGTTGGTCGACGCTTGGGCGCGCGGGCGACTTGGGTTCGGAGGGCGAACTTGGTTGAGCTTCCTTCTTATCGCGCTCGGCCGGTTGTTGAGCCTTGAGCGGCGAGTCTTTGGGTTGCGTTTGCGCGCCGGGTTGGTCCTGCGCGGCCGACTTGGAATTCTGATCCGGCTGGCTCTGCGGCCGGTCTTTTTCCTGCGCGATGCTAATTGCAAACGCAAACAGAACTGCCACGCAGGCCATGCCCGCGCGCAGCGAAAATCTTTCCGATGTCATTGTGTAACTCCTTTGGGTCTTTCGAAATGGCACATAAGAAAAGCGAATTCAATGGGGAGCGCGAAGTTGCGGTTTACCGGTGGACCGCGGCTCTGCAGGTAGAGCTGAAAAGAATGGGGAAGCCGTTCCTTTGCCATGTGTGCTTCCTAACTCCGCCTGAATCAGCACCAGATTTATTAGCGAGAATTGATTTGGTTATTTTAGCGCCTCAGCGAAGGCCAACGGAGTCGTAAAACCGCGTCTCTTCTCGTAGCATCATCTGCACCTGCGCCTGTAATACGAATTATTACGACGACCGGTAGCTCACGATTTGGCAAGACATCTAATCTTTGCCGTCTGCGACGGAAGCTGGCCGCTCAAAACGACTCGGCTCATGATCTAAACCGGGCGTCGGACTGTTCCTGCCAGCAGGCTGATAATGAACAGCACCACAAAGACCACAAACAGAATCTTCGCGATCTCCGCGGCCACGCCGGCGATTCCGCCAAACCCTAATACCGCGGCCACGAGAGCCACGATTAAGAAAACAAATGCCCAGTACAACATGGCTGTATCCTCCATTCACGCACATTCGGTGTGCCGCAGCCACAGCGGCGAAACAGCACACATGAAATTGCCCGCATCGAGCGATCGAGGTTCACCCTCTAGTTCCAGCGATAGTAATGCCGCCTCTTCGCGGCTCCTGATTCGGTCCAGGCGATCGAGCACGAACGCCATTTGGTCTTGCTCGGGGACTGTCAACGCATAGCCTACGACGGCAAGTTCGTCTCGGATCGCCGCCAAGAGTTGATGATGAACTGGTTGTGCGTTCATGTTCGTCGACTCCTTTTGTAATTGTGAACAAAGCACAAACCGGAGTCGCAAAGTCCGTGCCAACGTGATTTGCCTCAGAGAGACAATGCGACGCCGCTTTCACGCCGCTCCCATGCCCGCGCAACGCCCACGCCGGTCGCCTTACAACCAGACTTCTTTCTTAATCTGCGATCGCCCTGAATCCGTGGGGTGCCAAGTCGTATTGATTCCCGCCGATTCAGGACGGCCACGGAGTAGAAGAAACTGGGAACGACTGAAATTCTTAAAGCGGTGACGAGTCACCGCACTCCAAAGAAGATGGGCCACACATGGATTGGCACAGTCGTTGTAAGTCGAATCGTTTTCAAACTCGTGTCACGTCGTTCGGATTTATCGACGCGGGGCGTGTTGGTGAGCGACGTCGCTGCCAGCGGACCCGCGCACGACGCCGGTCTTGAGGTGGGCGATATTATTGTCGAAGCCGATGACACGACGCCGCGCTCCGTGAAGCCCTTTGCAGGCAAACAAATGAAACGTTCCACGCATTTTGAAAAAAGGAGAAATCCCATGACCACTTGGCGCAAGATTTTGATTGGATCGATCGGCTCACTGGCGATCCTGTTCGCCGGCTGCGCCGAATCCACCACGTCGACGACTACACGAGATGATGTACAGTCGGCTCGAGAGGAATTCGAACAGCAAGCCGACGAAGCCCGCGAGGCCATGAACGAGGCCGATAAAAACGTCAGGGCGGAAGTACGCGAAGCGGAAGCGGCGCGCGAAAAACTCGAACAAGCAGAGGGCGAGTTCGCCTCGGAACGGGCGCGCGAGGAGTACATCGAGCGTCAAACTTCAAGGCTGGAAGAATTCGAAACAAGAGCCGACGAACTGGAGGCGCGCGCCGATCGTTTCGAGGGCGACAACCGAGACGCGCTCGACGACATTGTGGCCCAGGTCCGAGAGTCTTGTGATACAGCGCGTGAGCGGCTGGACGAACTCGAGGCGGCTGACGTGGCCGACTGGACGGTGAAGCGCGACGACGTCGAAATGGCGATGAATCAGGCCGCGGCGCACATCGACGAGGCGGAAAGGATTCGCTAACGACGCAGGCCGACCTCGATAGTCAGTTGCATGCCGCAGCCCGCGGAGATGGTACGGCGATTGTGTTCTATTGGCGCGATGGCCAGTTCCATCAGATGAACGTGAACGTGGCCGGCTATGGCACATATGGGCAAACGGAAACGTACTTCCGCGGCCCCGACGGACCACCGCCACCGCCGATGGGTTACGACGGATACGACGGGTTCGATGGATATAGCCCAGTATACCATGATGACTATGGTCCGACGAAGAAGCACCGCCGCTTCGGACGACATCGCTGCGGACGTCGGTAACCAATCATCATCAAGACCGTAAAGGGTGACACGCATGACAATCGTTGAATTCTTACTCTTACTGTTGGTAGCGGGCATTTGCGGATCGTTGGCGCAAGCAATGGTCGGCTATTCGCACGGCGGCTGCCTGGTGGCGATCGTGATGGGGTTTATTGGAGCCCTGATTGGCATGTGGCTGGCGCGACTCACCGGCCTGCCGGAGTTGCTGGCCATTCAATTGGGCGGCCAGTCGTTTCCCATTATCTGGTCGATCATCGGCGCTGCGCTCTTCACAGCGGTGCTGAGCCTACTAACACGGCCACGTGTGCGTTACGAGTGACTGCGCGCCGGGACGTTGCAACCGCCGCCACGCCACACTGAAATTTGTGCAACCGCGTATCAATACGAAATTTGTGCAACCGCGTATCAAAACGAGGATCACGAACGCGAAGGAAACCAACTCGAGCGGCACATCGTGGCCAGGTCGAATGGCAACCTTCGAGCAGTGCTGGCCATCGCTGCCGGCGTGCTGATTTTCATGCAACGCTAACACGGGGTCGGCTCGCGCCATCTACACTAAGGGCATGATGCCCGATTATCGCATAGTGGGAAAGTTCGCCGCGTTGCTCGCGCTGGGACTGTTGGCGGCGTGGCCTTGGATATTGCAGAGCGACGAGCGGACGTGGCTGTTGGCGCGTAACACGTTATGGCTTGCGGCCGGCACGTGCGCGATCAGTCTGCCGCTGGGTACCATCTTGGCACTCTTGCTGGTGCGCACCGATTTGCCGGGACGAAGCGTTGGGTTGGTGCTCTTGGGGACGATGCTGTTCATGCCGCTGTACCTGCAAGCGGCGGGTTGGCAAGCGGGGTTTGGGCAGCAAGGTTGGTATTCGCTGGCCGCCAGCCGTCTATCTGTGCCGCCGCTGTTATGGCAATGGCGTGGTGCGGTCTGGGTGCACGCGATGGCCGCCATCGCGTGGGTCGTGTTGACCGTGGGTGTGGGGCTGCGGTTCGTCGAGCCGGAGCTAGAGGAAGAAGCGTTGCTCGAAGGCTCGCCGGCGCAAGTCTTCACACGAGTCACCCTGCGGCGGGCCCTGATGTCGATGGGCGTCGCGGCGCTGTGGATTCTGGTCACGACCGCCGCCGAGATGACTGTGACCGACATTTACCAAGTCCGCACGTACGCCGAGGAGTTGTACACGGGATTTGCGCTGGGCGACGAACCCGCCGACGCCGCGCTGGGCGTTCTTCCGGGCATGACAGTCATCGCGTGGCTGGTTGTCGCCGCGCTGCTCGC